>JBEIVK010000285.1:0-5333 GCA_040373935.1 Alphaproteobacteria bacterium | reverse complement strand
CGCCCCGCGACACCGGCGCGTCGGAGGACAGCGCGCCGGGGGAGAGCGCGTCGCCCTGGCCGGCCGAGGTGCAGGCGCTCGTCGATGGCCTGCGGGCCGGCGCGCTGCCCGCGGAGGACGGCCTGCTGGCGCTCTCGCACATCGCCGCGTTGCCCCTGGATCTCGGGGATGGGTCCTTCCTCGTGCTCGCCGCGCCGGGGTCGGAGGCCACCCTCGCGCTCGCCGGCCCGTCGACGGGATGGTCGCCCGCGCCCATGCGCCGCGAAGGCAGCGTCTGGGTGGGCATCCTGTCCGCTCCGAGCCCCGCCGGCATGCCGTACAAGCTCGTGGCCGACGGCGCGCGCTGGGGCCCGGACCCACGCTCCCGCTTCGCGTGGGTCGACGACTTCGGCGTTTACAGCCTCGTGCGCCCCGATGGCCCGCACCTCGAGCGCTGGTTCGGCGTGGGCACCGCAGCCTTCGCGCCGCGCACCCTCCAGATCCTCGTGCCCGCAGGCCCGCCCACCCATCACCTCTACGCCTTCGACGGGCAAAACCTCTTTGACCCGGCGGCGCCCTTCGGCGGCTGGGCCCTGCACCGCAGCGTGGGCGCGGGCACCCTGGTCGTCGCCATCGACAACGACCCGCCGAACCGCCGCACGGAGTACGGCTTTTCGGTGGACGCGGTGGGCGGGGTGGAGCAAGGCGGCGCGGGCGACGCCCACGCGGCCTGGGTGGACGAGGTCATCCGGCCCGCCGTGGAGGCGCGTTTTGGCCCGGCCCCGGTGGCAGGCGCGCTTGGCGCGAGCATGGGCGGGCTCCAGGCGTTCACCCTCGCGTTTTCGCAGCCGGGGCGCTGGGCCTTCGCGGGGAGCTTGTCGGGCGCCTTCGTGTGGGGCAGCCGCGAGCGCGACAACGAGACCTTCTTCGATCGGGTCGGCGCCTTCAACGGCGTGACGCTCTACCTCGACAGCGGGGGAGGGGACGGCGGCGGCTGCGTGGACGCCGACGGCGACGGCCTGCAAGACGACAGCGGGGACAACGCCGGGGTCGAGCTGGACTTCTACTGCGTGAACCGCCAGCTCGCCGACACCCTCGCCGCCGCCGGTTGGTCCTGGGGAAGCTCGCTGCACCACTGGTACGCGCCCGGCGCCCCGCACGACGAGTCGGCGTGGCGGGAGCGGGTGTGGCGTCCGCTCGCGGTCTTCGAGGCGCTGTGAGCCGCGCCCGCGGCGGCCGGCCGGGCCCGCGGGGAGGGGCGTTACGGGGAGGGGCGGGCCCCTCCCCGTCCCCCAATGAAGCCGTCCGAGGCCGCGGCCCGCTGGTTCCGGGCCGGATGTCTGGGCGAAGCGGCGCTCAGCGGCCGGTGCGTGGCCGACGCCCCGCGGGCTTGCCCCGCACGAGCCCGGCCGGCGGCAGGCGGAGCGGCACCGACTGCGGCACGACTTCGAGCTGCCAGGTGTGGCCGTGGCCCGCAGCGTCCACGGCGGTGAGAGACACCGGCAGCACGGCCGAAGGGTCTGTCCGAAGCTCGACCCGCAGCGGGGCGTCCGCGGCCGCTGGACCCAGCAGGATGGCCGGCTCGCCGTTGACGCTCAGCTCGGCGGAGACCCAGGCGGCGTCGGGCTGGACGATGAGCGTGCAGGCGCCGTCGGGCGCGAGGGTGGCGCTCAGGGTGGGGACGGCGTGCGCGAGGGCGGACCAGAGGATGAGGGACATCGAGCCGCCACCGCAGGAGAGTGCATGCGCCGAGCCGGGCGGCGTGCGCGCCGGTGACGTCCGTCTATCCAGCGTCGCGCCGAGGCGCAGCCCCGGCGGCCCAGCCCTGCGCGAGCCCCACGTAGTCCGGCAAGGGCGCCCCGGGCGGCGCCGCGCCCCCGGGCGGCGCACGGCCCATCGCCGCGCGCACCGCCTCTGGCAGCTCCAGCGGGCCGAGGGCCGCCGGGTCCACCGCGCCGCGCCGCACGATATCCTGGAGCAAGCCGCCGAACGCGAAGGTGTCGAGCCCGCCCCGGGCCGCGCAGTCCTCCGCCACCGCGCCGACCGCCCGCGCGCCGACCGCCCCTTCCGCGAACAGCACCACCGCTGCCTGCCACCACGAGAACACCGGCACCACCCGCGGCCCGAACACCGCGAAGTCCGCCGGGGGCCGCCCCTGCTCCAACCGGATGAAGATGCGGTCCACGGCGTCGGCGGTGCCGAGCGCCGCCGCCGCCGCCGCCGCCGCGTCGCGGTGCTCCGGGTAGACGCCGCCGGCGTCGAGGATGCGGCTCAGCTCCCGGGGCCGCACGCGCCCCGCCAGGACATCGGCGTAGAGGCTGTAGACGAGGGCGTCCACCTCGGCGTCGTCCCCGAACAGCACCTCTCGCGTGCCGCGCCCGAGCCCGGCGCGGGCCTGGAGCAGCGCGGGCAGCTTGTAGCCGAGCTGCCCGCGCACGGCGCGAAGCTGGCCCTTCTTGAGGTGCCCCAGGCTGTCCTTGAGGACGAGGCTGTCCCACCGGACGCCATCCAGGCGCAGCTTCTCCTCCAGCCGCGGCCGGAGCTGCTCCGGCGAGCCTGAGACGATGCTGATGCGGGCGAGCGGGTCTGCCGCCAGCGCCCGCAGCAGCGGCGCCGCCCCGGGGGCCGCGCGTTTTGCGTGCGCCGGCTCCGTGGCGCTGCGCACCAGCCCCGAGAGGGAGTGAAAGTCCGTCTCGAGGTAGGTCTTGTCGAGGTCCCAGCGGTAGACGCGCACGGTTCTGGCGTATCATCGGCCGCATGTCCGAGCCCCCGCAGCCGCCGAGCCTTGGCGGGTCCTCCGCCGAGTCCGCTGACGCCGCGTCTTTTGCGCGGGTGCGCGTGCGCGACCCGGCGCAGACCCAAGAGCTCGCCACCCGCCCGCTGCCCGAGCGCTACCGGGATCTCGCGATCCTCGGGCGCGGCGGGGCAGGGGAGGTGCGGCGCGTGCTGGACCGCACGCTCAACCGGGTCGTGGCGGTGAAGGTCCTCCGCGAAGAGCTGGCGCAGGACGTCGGCATGGTGCGGCGCTTCATGCACGAGGCGCAGGTCGTGGCGCAGCTCGCGCATCCGGCCATCGTGCCGGTCCACGACCTCGGCCAGCTCGCGGACGGCCGGTGGTACCTCACCATGAAGGAGGTCCAGGGCCGCACCTTGCGAGAGGTCATCGCCGCCGTGCACGCCGCCCGGAAGGGCGGCGCCTTCGTGCCCACCGCCGACGGCTGGACGCTGCGCCGCCTCCTCGACGCCTTCGGCACCGTCTGCGAGGCCGTGGGCTTCGCGCACAGCCGCGGGGTCCTGCACCGCGACCTCAAGCCCGACAACGTCATGGTCGGCGACTACGGCGAGGTCTACGTGCTGGACTGGGGGCTCGCCAAGGTCCTCGCCCAGCCCGAGCCGCCGCCCCTCGACGGCGCGGCCCTCTCCGTGTCCACGGACGCCCGCGCCAGCCGCACCCGGCACGGCATCGTGGTCGGCACGCCCGCGTACATGCCGCCCGAGCAAGCGCGCGGGGACGGCGACGCCGTGGGGCCCTGGTCGGACGTCTGGTCTCTCGGCGCCATCCTCTACGCCATCCTCTACGGGCGCCCCCCGTACCGCGGCACGGCCGACCAAGTGCTCGCCGCCGTGCAGGCCGCGCCGCCGCCCGTCGTCACCGAGATCCCGGTCCCCGCCGCGCTGGTGGACTTGTGGGCCACGGCGATGCGCATGGATCCCAGCGCGCGGTACCCGCACGGCGCGGCCTTCGCAGCAGAGGTCGGCGCGTGGCTCGAAGGCAGCCGCGCCCGCGAGAAGGCGCTGGTGGTCTTGGAGGCCGCCCGCGCCTCCTTGCCCGCCCTCGCCGAGGCCCTGGAGCGCGCCACCCGCAGCCGCGAGCGCGCCCGCGCCGCCGTCGTCAGCCTGCGCGCCTCCGACCCGCTCGACACCAAGGAGTCCGCCTGGGCGCTCGAAGACGTCGCGCGCGGCCACCAGGAGTCGGTGGACCGCCTCTACCAAGAGCTCTCCACGCGGGCCCGGCTGGCGCTCGCCGAGTCTCCCGATCTGCCGGAGGCCCGCGCCTTCCTCGCCGACTTGTACCGGCAGCGCGCCGAGGCCGCCGAGGCGGTGGGGGACGCCGCGGCCGCCCGCGAACACCAGGCGATGCTGGCCGAGTACGACGACGGCCGCCACGCCGCCTTCTTGCGCTCCGAAGGCGAGCTTCACCTCGACACGCTCCCGCGCGGCGCCAGCGTCCGCGTGCTCCGCTACGAGAGCCGGGCCCGCCGCACCATCCCGGTCGCCTGGGCGGAGACGGGCCCGACGCCGCTCGCCAGCGTCCTGTTGCCCGTCGGGTCGTGGCTGCTCGAGCTGCGCGCCGCCGGCCGCGCGCCCGTCCGCTACCCCGTCCGCATCACGCGCAACGACCCGTGGCGCCCCGTCGCCCCCGGTCGCACGCGCCTGCACCCCGTCGCCCTGCCGCCCGCGGGCGCCGTTCGCGCCGACGAGTGCTTCGTCCCGGCCGGCTGGTTCGTCGCGGGAGGCGACGCCGAGGCCCCGGGCGCCCTGCCGCGGCAGCGCCTGTGGGTGGACGACTTCAGCCTCGCGACCCGCCCCGTCACCCACGAGGAATACCTCTTCTACCTGAACGAGCTCACGCGGGAGGGCCGGGTCGACGAGGCCCGTCGCCGCGCCGCCGCGCTGCCCTCCAAGCGCAACGAAGGCGCCGTGTCGCTTCACCGCCTGGACGCCTCCTCCGGCCGCTGGGTGCTCGAGCCCGAGGCCTTCGGGCTCCCTCTCGGCGCCAAGGCCCCGGTCGTCGGCGTCAGTTGGTTCGACGCCAACGCGTTCTGTCGCTGGGCCGCCGAGCGCACCGGCCTGCCCTGGCGCCTCCCCGGCGAGCTCGAGCGCGAGAAGGCCGCGCGCGGCGTGGACGGCCGCAGCTTCCCGTGGGGCGAAGCCTCGGATCCCGCCTTCCACTGCATGATGTTCAGCAATCTTCCGCACCCGGGCGCGCCGCCCACCGACGACTTCCCCCTCGACGACAGCCCCTACGGCGTGCGCGGCCTCGCCGGGGGCGTGCAAGAGTGGTGCGCCGATTTGTTCCGTCCCGAAGGCCCCGATCGCCATGGCAGCCGCGTGGCCCAGCCCGCCGTCCCCGGCCGCACCGACACCGAGCCTCGCCCGCTCGCCCCGCGGCGCGTCCTCCGCGGCGGCGCCTGGAACCTCCGCGCCAACAACGGCCGGGCCGCCGCCCGCGCCGGCCTCTCCCCGGATCGCCGCGCCGACAACCTGGGGTTTCGCCTGTGCCGCGGCTGGCCCGCGGTCGACGCAGGGAAGCCGACGATGCGATTGGTGCGCGCGCCGATGTTGCCCATCGT
>JBEIVK010000996.1:0-1552 GCA_040373935.1 Alphaproteobacteria bacterium | reverse complement strand
GGGCGCCAGCGGGCCGCCCGGGGCCACCGCCCACCACGGCGAACGGCCCGCGTGCTGGCCCTGCGCCCAGACCCGCTGCCGCTTCACCGGCCCGCCTCCCTGCGCGCACCCGGGGCTCCCCGTCGACCCAGCGGCCCTCGGCGCGCCCGCGGACGGCGGCGGCGGCGGCGGTTAGCCGGGCGCCGGAGGCCGCCTGTCCACCCTCATCATCCGGTGGTCCTCGCTTGGGGACATCGTGCTGCTTGGCGCGGTCACCGGCGCCCTCGCCCCGGTGACCTTCGCCTGCCACGCGCGCTACGCGGCGGTCGCCGCGCGCCTCCCGGGGGTCGTCGCGGTGGTCGGCCCGGGCGCGGACCTGCGCGGCCCGTTCTCCCGCGTGCTGGACCTGCACGGCAATCTGCGGGCGCGGGTCGCGGCGGCGCGGGCGGTGGGCCCCGTGTCCCGGTGGGAGCGCGCGGGGCTGCGGCGGCGCTGGCGGGTGTGGGCGAAGGGTCCGCCGCCTCTCGGGGTGATCGCGCGGGCCGCCGCCGCCGCCGGGGTGGAGCCGGTGTTTCCCTTCTGGGCCCGGGGGCCGGCCCCAGACACGACGCTGCTGCTCCCCGGCGCGGCCTGGGCGACCAAACGCTGGCCGCTGGCCCGCTGGGCCGGGCTGGCGGGGCGGCTGCGGGGGCGGGTCTGCGTGTTGGGCGGGCCCGGCGAGGAGGCGCGGGTGGAGGCCGTGGCGGCGGCCGTCGGCGGAGAGGCCATCGTCGAGCAGGGGTTCACCCGCACCTTCGCCGAGATGCGTCGCGCCCGGGTGGCCGTCGGCGGGGACACCGGGCTGCTGCACCTCGCGGCGGCCCACGGCGTCCCGGTGGTGGGGTTGTTCGGGCCGACCACGCCCGAAGACGGCTTTTGGGCCCACCGCCCGGCCGGTCAGCTGCTCGGGCGTCCCCTGCCCTGCCGCCCGTGCAGCCGGCACGGCGGGCCCCGCTGCCCCGTCGGGGACCACGCCTGCCTGGCCGGGCTGGAGGCGGCGGACGTCGCGGCGGCCCTCGCGGCGGTCGCCCCGTGACGCACACCCTGCTGGTGACGGACGAGCTGGCCCCCGGCCGGGCCGGTGGCGTGGGCGCCTGGTCCGACGACGCGGCGCGCGCCCTCTGCGGGGCCGGGCACCGCGTCACGGTGGTCGCGCGGGCGGCGCGCGGCCTCGACACCCGCGCCTGGGACCGCGCGCACCCGGCCACCATCCTGCGCGCACCCGGGCGGGCCTGGGGTCGGTGGGGCGGGTGGTGGGCCCTCCTGCGCGCGCTTCCGGTCCTGCCGCGAGTGGACCGCGTCCTCTGCGCGAGCTGGCCCGTCGCGACCGCCCTCGCGCCCGTCGCGCGGCGCCTGGGGCGGCCGGTGGTCGTGGCGGCACACGGCAGCGAGCTGACGGCGCATCCCACGGCGCCGCCCGCGCTCGGCCGCGTCGGTCATTCTGCGCGGTGGGCGCCGGTCTCGGCGTTTCTCGGCGATGAGGTTGCCCGCCTCACCGGCGCGCCCGCGCCCGCGCCGCTGCCGCTGCCGCTGC
>JBEIVK010001000.1:0-1532 GCA_040373935.1 Alphaproteobacteria bacterium | reverse complement strand
GGCCCCGCGACCCACCTCCCGCCCCCGCCCGCCCCGGCCGCCCCCGGCGAGGGCCCGCCGCCGCCCCCGCCTTCCGGGGACCGCTGGGCCCGCTTCGAGGCGGGGGATCCGCTGGCCGCAGCCCTGTTCCCGCCCGAGTCGGTGACGGACGCCGACCGCACGCGCGTGCGCGACTGGATGCGCGAGGCGGACCCGGCGCGGCGCGCGCTCGCCTGCCGCGGCACCATCGTCCTCGGGTGGCGCTCCTCCGTGCAGAACCTCCGCGCCCTCCTGCGAGACCCGGCCCCGGAGGTCCGCGCCGCCGCCGCCGAGGCCATCGGGCACCTCGCCGGCCCCGCGATGGAGCCGGCCATTCGTCCCTTGCTCACCGACGCCGCCCCCGCCGTGCGCGACGCGGCCGCGGCCGCCCTCCGCCGCCTCGGGGCGTCCCGGTGAGGCCCGGCGGGGTCGCCGCCCTCGCGCTGCTGGCCGGCTGCGAGGGCCTCCGGTCCACCGTCGTGTCCGTGTGGCCCACCGGCTACGCCCCGGCCGTCGCCGCGCCCGCCTTGCCGTCGGGCACCTTGCCGCCCGTGGTCGATGGCGCCGACGCCGGCCGCCCCGCCGTGCCCGTGCAGCTCGTGCCGGTCTTGCGCGGCCTCTCCCAGCCGACCGACCTCGCGGTGCCTCCCGGCCAGCCCGGGCGATTGCTCGTCGCCGAGAAGGGTGGCGCGGCGCGCCTGTTCGAGGTGGCCACCGGGCGCGACGTCGGCACGGTGTTCACCCTGCCCGTGCTCACCCGCTCCGAGCAGGGCCTGCTCGGCCTCGCCTTCCACCCTCGCTTCGCCGAGAACGGCCTCCTGTTCGTACACGCCAGCCTGCCGGGCGCCGCCGGCCAGGAGCAGTCGCAGGTCTTGCGGGTGCGCCTCGCCGGCCCGCCGGCGGGCCCGTGGTCGGTCGCCGAGGGGCCCACGCTCGTCTACGCGGTGGACCAGCCCTACCCCAACCACAACGCGGGCGTACTCGTCTTCGCCGCCGACGGCACGCTGCTCGTGCCCTACGGCGACGGCGGGTGGCGGGACGACCCGCACGGCCACGGCCAAGATCCCGCCGGCGTCCTTGGGTCCATCGTCCGCCTGGACGTCGACACCCCCGGCCCCGATGGCCGCCCGTGGTCCGTGCCCGCCGGCCAGCCCGCGTGGTCCACCCCCGGCACCCCGCCCGAGACCTGGGCCATCGGCCTGCGCAACCCCTGGCGCGCCGCCCTCGCCCCGGACGGTCGCCTCGTCGTCGCCGACGTCGGGCAGGGGGCCTGGGAGGAGGTCTCCATCGCCACCGCCGGCGCCAACCTCGGCTGGGCCCAGCGCGAGGGCCGCGCCTGCTTCCCGCCCGACGCTCCGTGTGCGGCGCCCGCCGCGGCCGGCCTCACCGAGCCCTTCGCCGTCTACGGCCACGACGAAGGCCAGTCCATCACCGGCGGCGGCGTCGCCCAGGCCCCGGCCTTGCCGGCCCTCGACGGCCAGTACGTGTTCGCGGACTTCGTCTCGGGCCGCTTC
>JBEIVK010000955.1:0-1624 GCA_040373935.1 Alphaproteobacteria bacterium | reverse complement strand
GGCCGCGAGCGCCGCCACCGGGGCGGGCGTGGCGGTGGGCGCGGCGCTGCGCGCGGGGGACGGCGCGCGCTGGCTCGCGACGCTGTGGCTGGAGCCGGGCGGCGGCCTCGGGGTCTACGCGAAGGCCCACCTGCACCCGACCGAGCAGGGGCTCTTCGTGCCGGGTCCCGGGCCGGCGGTGTTCGCGGTTGGAGATTGGCGCGTGGCACCGGCGATCTGCCTGGACGCGGCGCATCCGGCCCACGCGATGGCGGCGGCGGCGCGCGGGGCGCACCTGTACCTGGGCGCGTCGCTCTACTGGCGGGGCGAGGAGCGCCGCATGGGGCTCCAGTATGGCGCGCGGGCGATGGACCACCGGATGTACAGCGCGGTCGCCAACCACCTCGGCGTGGCCGGCGGCGGGCCCTCCTGCGGGCGGTCGGCGGTGTGGGGGCCGGACGGCGCGGCGGTGGCGGCCCTCGGGCACGCGCGCCCGGCCGTGCTGCACGCCACGCTGGAGCCGTCGGCGTTGGCGGCCTACGCGGCGGGGGCGGCCAACCCCGGGCCGCCGGCGCCGAGGGTGTAGCGGAGCTGGGCCATGCCGGAGGGCCAGCGGGCGACGGATTCGAGGCGCAGCGACGCGTCCACCCCGCCGAACAGCGGCCGCCCGGCGCCGAGCAGGCGCGGCACCACCGTGAGCGTGAGCGTGTCCAGGCAGCCCTCGGCGAGCGCTTGGCGGACGACGGACCCGCCATCGACGTACACGGACCGCGCGCCGGCCGCGCCCAGCGCATCGAGCACGGGGCGCAGCGGCCCGGCGTGCACCGACTCGCCGTGGGCCGGGACCAGCGGCCGGTGGGTGAGCACGGCGACCCGCTTGCCGGCCCAGGGCCATTCGGCGAAGCCGCGGACGACGGCGTGGGTCTCGCGGCCGACGAGCAGCGTGTCGACCCCGGCGAAGAAGGCGTCGTAGCCGTAGTCTTCGCCGGGGACGCCGGCCGATTCCAGCCAGTCGAGGCCGCCATCCGGCCGGGCGATGAAGCCGTCGAGGCTGATGCCGAGGTACGCGTGGACGGTGGGGCGCATGGGGATCTCCGCGGGGCGGGCGCTCTATCCGGCGGTGTGCTTGCCCGGCGCGCGCGGCTCGGGCACACTCCGGCCATGACCCGCCTCATCTGCTCGCTGATCCTCTGCGCGGCCGCCTGTGACGCCGCCGCGCCGCCGCCCCCGGACGCCGCCGCCATCCGCTACGGGGACGGCACGGTGGCCGATGCCCTCGCGCGCTGCGAGGCCCAGGCCGCCGCGGCGGCCGCGGCCCCGGCGGAGCACGCGCCCGTCGGGGCGACAGATCCGCTCGAAGACCGCCTCGCACGCGCGGAGCTGGCGATCGCCGAGCTGCAGGTCAAGGGCGTGCTTCCCGCCGAGAAGGTGAGCTTCGACCCGCGGGCGGGCACCTCGGACGCGAAAGACGTGCAGGCGGCGCTGGAGGCGCTGGAGAAGCGGGTGCGGGCGGTGGAGGCGGCGGTGGAGGGCGCGGCGATGGGAGAGCCGGGCCCGGGATTTTACGCGGTGCCGGCGTCGATGAAGGGCGGTGGTCCGGGCAAGGCGGGCGGCAAGGCGCCGGGCGGCGGCCCCGGCGGCCCGG
>JBEIVK010000226.1:0-6171 GCA_040373935.1 Alphaproteobacteria bacterium | reverse complement strand
GGCCCGCGGCCGGCGGGGCGCCCCCCCCGTGCCCGTTGAAGCCGCCGGGGAGGCCCGGGCGGCCCAGCGGGACCTTCCCTCGATGTTGGCCTTGACCATCTGGTGGGCTGCGGCGTCGGCGCCCTTGGTGAGGGCGGCAAACTTGAGGCGGCCGACGTCGTCGCGGCGCGGGGCGCTGGCGAGGGCGTAGCCGACGGCGTCGGCGCGGAGCAGCCAGGCGCCGAGGTTGTACTCGGTGCGGGCGCCGCGGGCGGGATCCAGGCGGAGGGTGGCGTCGTCCAACTGGTGCCAGGCGAGCACGCGCCAGCCGTCGCGATCCCCGTGGTCCGTCAGCACGAGCTCCATCTGCATCTCGCCGAGGACGGGGATCTTGAGGCGCTGGTAGAAGCGCACGGCGCCGGACGGCAAGCCGGCGTCGGCGATGACGCGGGACTCGACGACGTGCTCGACGTTGCCGGTGTAGTGGCCGACGTCGAGGATGCGGGCGGCCATGCGCGCCGGATCTGCCCGCAGCGGGACGACGCCGACGCCCTCCTGCGTGGGGCGGTCCTGGAAGGACCATGCCTCGAAGCCGCCGCGGGCGACGGGGATGCGCGGGAGGTGGGTGAAGACGCGGTCGAGGAAGGGTGCGGCGCTCATGGGTCCTCCGGGTCGGGACGGGCGCCTATCGCGGCGGGGGCGGGCCGGCGCGCGGTCGGCCGGGCCGGGCGCGGGCCGACCTGCTATGGTGGAGCGGCGCGGAGGGCGGGGCTGATGCGGATCTTCGGGACTTGGGCGGTGGTGGCGGTGCTGGCGGCGGGCTGCACGGGCGAGGGCGCGGGAAAGGGCGGCGGCGCCGGGGCGGATGGCGGAGACGCGGCGGACCTGGACGCGGACGGCTACCCGGCGGGGCTCGACTGCGACGATGCCGATGCCGCCGTGCACCCGGGGGCCGACGAGGTCTGCGACGGGGCCGACAATGACTGCGACGGTGCGGTGGACGCCGCCGATGTGGACGCGATCGACACGGTGGAGGTCTGGGCGGACGGCGACGGCGACGGCGCGGGGGCCGGGGACGCCGTGGTGGCGTGCGCCGCGGGGGACGGCCAGGTCGAGAACGGCGACGACTGCGACGACGGCGACGCGACGGTGGGGCCGGACGCGCCGGAGGCCTGTGACGGCCAGGACAACGACTGCGACGGCGGCGTGGACGAAGACGGCGCGCCGGGTGCGCCCGCGTGGTTCTACGATGCTGACGGAGACGGCGTGGGCGGGCCGGTGGTGGTGCAGGCCTGCGCGGCCCCGGCCGGGGCGGTGGCGGAGGGCGGGGACTGCGACGACGGCGACGGCCTGAGCTTCCCGGGGGCCGACGAGGTGTGTGACGGCCAAGACAACGACTGTGACGGCGAGGCCGACGAGGCGGACGCCCTGGACGCCCGCTCCTGGTACCGCGATGGCGACGGCGATGGCTTCGGGGAGCCGGGCACGCTGGTGCTGGCCTGCGAGGCGCCGGCCGAGCACGTCGCCGACTCGACGGACTGCGACGACACGGACTTCCGCACGAACCCCCTGGCCCTCGAGGTGTGCGGCGGGGCCGATGAAGACTGCGACGGCGCCGTGGACGAGGCGGACGCGGTGGACGCGCCGGCCTGGTACGCCGACGCCGACGGCGACACCTGGGGCGACCCGGCCGTGTCCACGCGGGCCTGCGTCGCGCCGGCCGGCCACGTCGCCGACGCCCGGGACTGCGACGACGCCCGCAGCGCCGTGAGCCCGGCGGCCGACGAGCGCTGCAACGGCCGTGACGACGACTGCGACGGCACCGCAGACGAGGCGACGGCGGTGGACGCCTCGGACTGGTTCACCGACGCGGACGGCGACGGCGCGGGCGGGTCCAGCACGGTGCGGGCGTGCGCGGCGCCCACCGGGGCGGTGGCGAGCGGCGGGGACTGCGACGACGGCGACGTCGCCGTGGGCCCGGGGGCCGATGAGCGCTGCAACGGCCAGGACGACGACTGCGACGGCAGCACCGACGAGGACGGCGCGGTGGACGCGCCGGATTGGTACGCCGACACCGACGGCGACACCTACGGCGACGACGCCCTCACCGAGCGGGCGTGCGCGGCGCCGCTCGGCCATGTGGCGAGCGGCGGGGACTGCGACGACGGGGACCCGGCGGTGAACCCGGGGGTGGCCGTGGACACCTGCGACGGCGTGGACGAGGACTGCGACGGCACCTTCGACGAGGACGGCCTGCTCGGCGACGACGCCTTCTGCCCGGCCGGCTCGTGCGCCGAGGTGCTGGCCGCCCGGCCCGGCGCGCCCTCGGGCGCCTACTGGCTGGACCCGGACACCTCGGGCGCCTTCGAGACCTACTGCGACATGACCACGGCGGGCGGCGGCTGGACGCTGCTCGGCGTGTTCACGAACGGCGATGGCAGCAGCGCGTGGTCCCCCACGAGCGCCAACTGGGTGAACGCGGCGGCGCTGGGGGACCCGACGAGCCCCTCCACCAACGCCGACGCCAAGTCCGACGCCTGGTCTTCGCTGGCGGTGGACGAGCTGCTCATCGTGCAGTGGCCGGGCACCATCCAGGTGCAGTCCGTGTCGTCGTGCCTGCCCGGCTGGACGATGCAGACGCTGTTCGCGCGCAACAGCTCCAACGGCTCCAACTGTGCGTACGCGTGCGGCACCGTCAGCCGCGGCGCGGCGTGGTCCCAGTCGCAGACCGACAGCACGCTGCGCTTCCGCTGCATGGACGTCAACGGCGGCACGACGACGGCGGCCGGCTACACCATCTCGGGCGACGACAACTCGTTCATCACGACGATGCAGAACGGCCCGTACATCGACTACAACTTCGGCCTGGGCGCCGGCTACGTCGGCTCCTTCGTCGACTACGACGCCAGCACCGACGACTACGGCAACCCGTCGGTCAGCACGCAGCAGGTCCTTTACGGGCGCTGAGCCCGCGGCCCGGCGCCCCATCGCGCGAGGTACGGCTTGAGGTCGTACTTTCGCGCGGTGTTTTCGCTCGTCATGTAGCGGACGGTGCCAAAGATCGGCCGCTCCGGGCCCCAGGCGCGGTCGAAGCGGCCGAAGATCCAGGTGAGCCCTGCCGTGCTGTTCGGGTCCCGGCCGTCCAGCGCGTAGCGGTGGTTGAGCGTGACCGACCACTCCAAGGCTTGCTCGGGGGTGGGCGCCCAGCCGAGGATCTTCTTGCCCCACAGCATGCGCAGGTAGTTGTGGATCGTCCCGCTCTCGCGGAGCTGGCGCTGGGCGGCGTTCCAGATCGGGTCCGGGGTGTCGGCGGCCTCCAGGCGGTCCAGCGTGAAGCCGCTGGGCCGCGGGTCCCCGCGGTGGGCGTCAAGGGTGGCGCGGGCCCAGTCGGGCAGGGTGCCGAAGGACTCCGGGTCGGGCACGTGGGCGGCGAAGACGTGCCCCAGCTCCCGCCAGGTGAGCACTTGGTCCAGCAGGGCCTCCGCGGCGGCGGGCAGCCCCCACCAGCCCTCGCGGCTGCCGGCGTTGGGCGGGCCGCGATCGGCGGCGGACCAGGCGTGGCGGGCCTCGAGGTCGGCCAGGATCTGCCAGGCGGAGAACATGCCGTAGTGGAAGAAGGGCGACAGGCCGGTGCTGCCGCCGACCACCGCCGGCTCGTTGCGGGCGCTGTCGTAGGCGTCCAGGCCGCGATCCCGGAAGGCGGCCCAGCGCGCCTGGGCGGCGGCCTCGCCACCCCGCTGGCCCGGGGCAGGCGGCACCGCGCCGGCGAGGGGCAGGGCCCGGAGATCCACCGCGTCGACCTCCGCGGGGCTGTGCAGCAGCGGCCAGCGGGCGAAGGCGGAGCGCTCCAGCGCGACCGGGGCGGCCGGCGGGCCGGCGAGCGGATCGGCCTGGGGCGGCGCGCGCAGGTGGGCCGGAAGGACCTTCTGGAGGTGGCGGCGGAACGCGTGCGCCGTGGGGAAGGGGCGGTCTGCCGCAGAGAGGGGCAGAACGCCCACCGCGTCGACGGCCTCCACGCGCACGGGGCAGCGCGCCACGAAGCCGCGGCCGAGGCGCGGCAGAAAGAAGACGGGGCTGGCGTCTCGGACGACGAGGCAGGCCTGGGCGGCGAGGGCGTCGAGCAGGCCGGCGCTCGCGCCGGGGGCGGGCTCGATGTGGCCGACCCAGCGGATGCCGGCCGCGGCGAAGCGGGCGGCGTTGTCGCGCATGCCGTCGCGGAGGAAGGCGTGGTGCCGCGGGGCGGCCCAGTCGTAGCCGGCGCGGACGGCCTCGAAGACGAGCAGCGGCCGACCCAGCGCGGCGGCGTGCGCGCGCGCGTGATCCCGCGCGTGGTTGAAGCGGGTGCGGCGCGCGCCCGTCATCCAGTACAACACGTACTGCCCGAAAGGGTTGACGGGGGCGTTGTTTTCGAGCGTGACGCGGCCGTCGGGTGCAAATCCCATCAAAATCTCCGTGACGGGCGTGCACCAACTATGTGCATCCCATAGCCTGTGCTGTGACGCATGGGGAAGGCGCCAGAGGGCGCTACCGCCTCCGCCCGGCTGGGCTAATCCCTGTGCAAACCTCTCGCAATCTCCGCCGCGCTGACCTCCCACCGGGACCGCCATGGGCTACCGCATCAAAACCGTCGCAGAGCTGCTGGGCGTTCCGCGCAACACCCTGCTTGCCTGGGAACGCCGGTACAACCTGGTCAGTCCAGATCGCCAGACGAACGGGTACCGCGAGTACACCGAGGAGGACCTCGACCGGCTGAAGCAGCTCAAGGCCCTCCTGGATGCCGGGTACAAGGTCGGCGAGGCGATCTCGCTGCTCGACGAGCGCGCGCAGCGGCAGGGTGTGCCCACCGGCCCCACCGACGCGCTGCTGGCCACCCGGGCGGCCTTGGCGGAGGCCCTGCTCCGCTACGATCGCAAGGAGGCCGTGCGCATCGCCGACACGCTCTCCACCACGCCGTACAGCGAACGCCTGCACCGCATCTGGTTTCCCTTGCTGCGCCTCGTGGGCGATGGCTGGGTGGCCGGGGACGTGAGCGTCGCCCAGGAGCACTACGTCTCCGGCTTCGTGCGCGAGCGCATGATGGGCATGCTCATGGCGCTCAACAGCGGGCCGGACTTTGGCCCCTCGGCCGTCTGCGCAGGCTTTCCCGGCGAGATCCACGAGCTCGGTCTGCTGGGCATCGCCGTCGAGCTGGCGCTGTCGGGGCACCGCGTCACGTGGCTCGGCGCGGACGTGCCGGTGGGAGAGCTGTGCACGCTCGCCGCCCAGCGCGCCCCCGCGGCCGTCTGCGTGAGCGTGATGCTGCCCCGCCCCAACGACGAGATCGTGGACCACGCGCGCGCCCTGCGGGCGGCGGCGCCGGGCCACACCAAGGTGGTGTACGGCGGGCGCGCGATCGACGAGGCCGAGCTCCCGGTGGTCGAGGGCGTGCGCTGGGCGCGCGGCATCGAGGACATCGTCCTCCCCAACCGCTGAGGCGCGGGCCCGGCCCGCTCACCCGGGGCCGGTGCGCCGCGTCGCCAGGGGCACGAGGGCGAGGGCGGGCAGCCCCGCGAGGCCGGTGATCGCGAACCACGCCGCGTAGCCGAGGTCTTCGGCGCCCCAGCCGGAGAGCGCCCCGGCGAGGTTTCGCGTGAGCAGCCCCAAGGACGTGAGCAGCGCGAAGCGCGTCGCGGCCTGGGCGCCGGCGCACAACCGCGTGAGCAGCGCCAGGAAGGCGGCCGTGCCGAGGCCCGCGCCCAGGCTCTCGGCGAGGCTGGCGGCGATGACGGCGGCCCGCCCGGGTGCCAGGGCGGCCGCCGCGTAGCCGAGGTTGGTGATGGCCTGCGCGACGCCGCCGATGACGAGGGCCCGCCCCAGGCCGGCCCGCGTGACGAGCTCGCCGCCGATCAGCGCGCCGGCCACCGTGAGCGCGGCGCCGAGGGTCGTGCTGACGAGGCCGATCTCTGCCGGGCTGCGGCCGCTGTCGAGCCAGAAGGGCTTCACCATCGGCCCCATCGCCGCGTCGCCCAGCTTAAAGCCGAGGATGAGCACGAGCAGGCCGAGGCCGCGTGCCGCGCCGTCTTGCCGGGCCCAGGCCCACAGCGCCCGCGCCCAGTCCCCCAGCGGCGCCGCGGGCGCCGCGCCTCCCGGCAAGCGCCATTCGGCCAGCGCGAGGGCGGCGGCCACCGCGCCGCAGCCGGCGAGCAGCGCGGC
>JBEIVK010000414.1:0-4056 GCA_040373935.1 Alphaproteobacteria bacterium | reverse complement strand
GCCGTCGACATATTTATGTTGGTCTAGGTGGCCATCGGGTGGGGCGTGCACGGCCCCCGCGCGCCGCCCACGGCCCACCCCCAGACCAACGCCAAGTTACCGGTGGCGGGCTGGCTGGAGGAGGTGGCGCGTCACCCGTCGCTGTTCAAGCTGCAGGTCGGGCCGCAGCTCGCCATCGAGCGCGCGGACTCCCTGGCCCGCGACTACCTGACGGCGCGGCGCGCCCACTTCCGCGTGTACCTCCGGCAGTTCATCGGCACGCTGCTCCTGCAGGGCATCGCGGGCGCGGGCCTGCTGGGGGTGGGCGGCTCCCTCGTGGTGTCGGGCGAGCTGTCCCTCGGGCAGTTGGTCGCCGCCGAGTTTGTCGTCGCGACCGTCCTCAACGCCTTCGTGAAGTTCGCCGAGAAGCTGGAGACCTGGTACGACCTCGTCGCCTCGGTGGACAAGCTCGGGCACCTCGTCGAGCTTCCGACGGAGCGGGTGGACGGCGTCGACATCCCCGTGGACGGCCCGGGGCTGTCGGTGCGCCTCGACGGCGTGCGCTTCGGCTGGTCCCAGCCGGTGCTCGACGGGGTGGACCTCGGCATCGACGCCGGCGCCCATGTCGTGCTGGAGGGGCCGGCCGGCGCCGGCAAGTCGACCTTGGTGGACCTCCTGCTCGGCTTCCGCGAGGCCGAGGCCGGCCGCATCCTGCTCGGCGGCGAAGACCTGCGGGACCTCCGCCTCGCCGACATCCGCGAGCAGGCGCTGCTGCTGCGTGGGGTCGAGGTGGTCGGCGTCACCATCGCCGACAACGTCGCCTGGGAGGAGCACCGGCCAGACCGCGGCGTGGTCCGGGAGGCCTTGGAGGAGGTGGGCCTGCTTGACGAGCTGATGCGCTTGCCGAAGGGCTTGGACACCGTGCTCACGCCGGACGGCGCGCCGCTCTCGGACGGGCAACTGCGCCGGCTGATCGTCGCGCGCGCCATCGTGGCGCGGCCGCGGTTGCTCATCGTGGACCACCTGCTCGACGGCCTGGCCCACGGGGAGGCCCGCGAACTTCTGCGATGGCTGACCGACCCGCGCTTCGGTTGGACCTTGCTCGTGCTGACGCGTGACGCGACCGGGCTCAACCTGCCCGGCGTCCGGCGGGTGCGCCTTGCCGGTGGGCAGACGGTGAGCACGATGGACGACCGCTCTCGCCCTTCCTTGTCGGCCGTGCGCCCCAGCCCCGGAGACGCTCCCCGCCATGGGTGACCCCGCGCCCCACCTGAAAGACGACGGCCCCGCGCCGCTTCGCCTCGCCACCATCTCTGCGGTGCGCCTCGTGTACGCGCCGCAGTCGCCGCGGCTCGTCGCGCGGTGGCTCGGGCGCGGGCTCGCGCTGTTTCTCTTGCTGATCGCGCTTCTGCCTTGGCAGCAGACCTCTCTCGGCGTCGGGCGGGTGCTGGCGTGGGCGCCGGAAGACCGGCAGCAGGCCATCGACGCGCCGGTGGCCGGCGTCGTGGACCGCTGGCACGTGCGCGAAGGCGACCGCGTGGCCGCGGGGGCGCCCATCGTCTCGCTGCGCGACAACGACCCGGCCTTGGTCGCGCGCCTGGAGGCGGAGCGCGAGACCTTGGTGGAGCGGCAGCGTGCGGCCGAGGCGAAGGCCACGGCGTACCAGGGCAAGCTCGATGCGATGCTGCTCGTGCGCGACGCCGGCGTGGGCGGCGCCGAGGCGAAAGTCCGCCTCGAAGAGCAAGAGCTGGACGCGGCAGAGCAGAAGCGCATCGGCGATGCCGCCGCGGTGGAGGCCGCCCGGCTCAACCTGGAGCGCACGCGGTCGCTGCACGCCAACGGCCTCAAGTCGCAGTTTGATTTGGAGCAAGCCCAGCTCCGCTGGGACACGGCGACTGCAACGCTCGCGCAGAGCGAGGCCAAGGTGCAAGCCGGGCGCAACAAGCTGGACGCCGCGCGGCAGGACCGCGAGAAGGCGCTTCGCGAGGGCGACGGCAAGGTGGCCGAGGCGCAGGCGGAGCTGGAGGACGCGATGGCCGGCATCGCCTCCGCCCAGGCCCGCATCCTGGAGCTGGACGTCACCCTGGCCCGGCAGACGGCCCAGACCGTGACGGCGCCGCGCGGCGGGACTGTCTTTCGCCTCTACGGCGGCCAAGGCGGGGAACAGGTGAAGGCCGGCGACAGCCTCGTCGTCCTGGTGCCGGACACCGAGAGCCGCGCGGTCGAGCTGTTTGTCGACGGCAACGACGCGCCCTTGCTCCAGCGCGGCCAGAAGGTCCGCATCCAGTTCGAGGGCTGGCCCGCCGTGCAGTTCGCGGGCTGGCCGAGCGTGGCGGTCGGCACCTTCGGCGGCGTCGTGCGCTTCATCGACGAGGCGAGCGGGCGCGATGGCCAGTTCCGCATCCTGATCGAGGCAGACCCGGACGACACCGCGTGGCCGGAGGCGCGCTTCCTGCGCCAGGGCGTGCACGCGAAGGGCTGGGTGCTGCTCGCCCAGGTGCCGGTGGCCTTCGAGCTGTGGCGGCAGCTCAACAACTTCCCGCCGTCGGTGGACGGGCCGCCCGGCGCCGACGACGCCGAGCCGCCGCAAGGCGCGGGCGGGTCCAAGGGGGCCGACAAGGGGAAGGACAAAGACAAGAAGAGCAAGGGCGACGACAAGGACAAGAAGTGATGCTCGGCGCCCTGCTGCTCTGGCTGGCCCCGTCCAGCGCCGCCGCTGCGGACCCGCTGGGCTCGGCCGACGTGCTGGCCTTGCTGGACGACCGTCACCCCGTGCTCGCCGCGGCCACCCTCGAGCTGGCCCGCGCGAGCGCGCAGCGCCAGCAGGCGCTCGGCGCCTTTGACGTCAAGGTCAAGGGCAAGGTGGACGACATCGCCGCTGGCAAGGACCTTTGGACGCGCTCCGAGCTGGCGCTCACCACGGAGACCCGCCTGTTCGGGCTGGCGCTGGAGGGCGGGTACGCCCAGGGCTTGGGAGATTTTCCCGGCTACTACGGAGAAAAAGCGACGGCCCCACCGGGCGAGGTCGCGTTGGGCGCCAGCCTCCCGCTGCTGCGGGGCGGCTGGGTCGACGCCGAGCGGGCCGGGCTCGCCATCGCCACGCTCGAGGGCAGCGTGGCCCGCGCGCTGCGGGCCCGCGCGGGCGTCGAGGTCGCGGCGGGCGCGCGAATGGCGTGGGCGAAGTGGGTCGCGGCAGGGCGGAAAGTCACGATCGCCGCCGATCTCCTGCGGGTCGCGGAGGACCGGGACCGCGCGATCTCCCAGCGCATCGCCGCCGGAGATCTCCCCGCCCTGGCGCGCCTCGACAACCAGCGCCTCATCTATGAGCGGCAAGCCGCCCTCGCCGAAGCAGAGCGGGATCTCGTGGCCGCCGCGGCTTCGCTCGCGTTGTTCGTGCGGGACGCGGAGGGGCTGCCGCGCGTGCCGGAGGTCGGGGAGCTTCCGGCCGCCCCAGCGCTGCCGGCGGCCGCCGCGGGCGCCTTGGCGGAGGACCTCGGGCGGGCGCGGGCGGCGCGGCCAGAGCTGGTGGAGATCAGCACGCAACGCCAACAGTTGGTCGAAGCGCGCCGGGCGGCCGTCAATGACCTGCTGCCCGCCATCGACGTCGGTGCGCGGGTGGTGCAGCCGCTGTCGGACGCCGACAAGCAGGAGATCCAGGTCGGCGTGCGCCTGGACTCGCCGCTCCAGCAGCGCAAGGCCCGCGGCAAGCTCGACGAGATCGACGCCAAGGCCGCCGCCCTGGAGCAGAAGCAGTCCTTCCTCGGCGACAAGATTGACGCCGAGGTGCGCAAGGCGCGGGCGGGCCTGGAGGCGGCGCGGGTGGCGGCGGGGCGCCTCGAAGAGAGCGCCGCCGTGGCCGGGCAGCTCGTGGAGGCCGAGCGCGTGCGCTTCAACGCGGGCGACACGGACTTGCTGACCGTCTGGCTGCGGGAGCAGTCCTTCGCCGACGCGCAGAAGAAGGCGGTCGAAGCCTGGATGGACGCCTGGTTTGCGCGGGCGGAGCTGGACGCGGCCTTGGGCCGCGGGCCGGAGGAGCTGCGCGGCAGCGGGGGCTGAGCGCGGCGGGGGCGGGCCGGG
>JBEIVK010000283.1:0-5350 GCA_040373935.1 Alphaproteobacteria bacterium | reverse complement strand
GGGCGGCGGGCGGGCCGGGCGGCGGGCGGGCGGCGGCGCGCTACGTCGCGGCGCTGGGCCGGCTCGGGGTCGTCTGCTTTGGCGGGCTGCTCTACCTCGCGCGGGCGGCGTGGCGGGCCTCGCCGGCGCTGCGGGCGGCCTGGGCGGGGCGCTACGACCTCGTGCTCGTGGACGAGGTGCAGGACACGCACGCCGCCGAGCTGGACCTCCTGCTGCCGCTGTTGCAGGGGGCGCAGCGGCGCGTGCTCGTGGGGGACCTGGACCAATCCATCTACGGCTTTCGCGGCGTGTTGCCGGCCGAGGTCGAGGCGGGCCTGGAGCGGGAGCTGGGCCCGGTGCGGCGGCTCACGCTGTCGCGCAACTTCCGCAGCACGCCGGCCCTCGTCGGGTTCGCGCGGGAGATCGCCGCCCAGATGGGCGAACGGCGCAGCGCCATCGCGCCGCCGGGGGACGCGCCCCCGGGCCCGCCGGTGCGGCGCGTCCAGCCGGCCGATCCGGCCGACGAAGCCGCCGCGGTGGCCGACTGGGCGCGGGCGCGGGCGGCCGAGGGCGTGCCCTGGCGGGAGATGGCCGTGCTGGTGCGGCGGGCGGCGTTGGCCCGGCCCCTCCTCGCCGCCTTGCCCGCGGCGGGGGTCCCCGTCGTGTCGGCCGAGCAGTGGGCGCCCATCCAGAGCGGGCCGGGGCGTCGGGTGATGCGGGTGCTCGGCGCGGTGGTGGTGCCGCCGGTGGAGCACGCCGCCCGGGCGCTGGCCAAGAAGCGCCTCGTCGACGATGGCGCGGGGGCGGAGGCCTTCGTCGAATGCGCCGGGCGGCTGCGGGCGGCCGGGCTGCGGTGGGGGGATCTGCTGGGGCCGGCCGGCGCCGCGGGCCCCTTCGCCTTCCTGGAGGCCGGCGAGGCGGTGGTGCTCGACACCGAGACCACCGGGACGGACCCGGCGCGGGACGCGCTGGTCGAGATCGCGGCGCTGCGTCTCGCGGGCGGCGTGCCGGTGGAGGGGCCCGCCGGCGTGTTCTCGGTGCTCGTGCGGCCGGGGCGCCCGGTCGGGGACTCCGAGCGGGTGCACGGGCTCTCGGATGCGCGCCTCGCCGCCGAGGGCATGCCGGCGGGCGACGCCCTGCGCGCGCTGGCGGCCTTCGTGGGTGACCGCCCGGTCATCGGTCACAACATCGCGTTTGACCTCGCCTTCTTGCAGGCAGCGGCGGCGGCGGCGGGGGTCGCGTGGGCGCCGCGCTTCGGCGGGGACACCCTGGACGCCGCCCGCCGGCTCCTGCCCGGCCTCCCGCGGCACCGCTTGGCGGATCTGCGGGACCACCTCGCGCTGGAGCCGGCCAACACCCACCGCGCCTTGGACGACGTGCGCTGCACCGTCGCGCTCTGCGCCGCGCTGCGGGCGCGGGCGGCGGCCGGGTCGGCCGGGCGGGCCACTCTCGTCGCCGAGCTGGCGGGGCCCCTGGAGCCGCTGGCGCGGGTGCTCGCCTCTCTGCGAGAGCCCGGGCTGCGCCCGGCAGAGGTCGCGGCGCGGGTGGTGGCGCGGCTCACGCGTCAGGCGGCGACGGCCAAGGAGCGCGCCCAGCTCGAGCAGGTCCCCGTGCTCCTCGGCTGGGCGGACCCGGGGCCCGCGGTGTCGGCGGAGGCGGCCCTGCGCGCCGTGGTGGACCAAGCGGCCCTGCGCGACACCGAGGAGCTGCTGGCCGGCCAGGATGGCGTGCGCGTCCTCACCATCCACAAAAGCAAGGGCTTGGAGTTCGACGCCGTCGCCCTCACCGGGCTGGTCGAGGGGGTGCTGCCGGACGGGCGCGCCCGCACCCCGGCGGAGCTGGAGGAGGAGCGCCGCGTGTTCTTCGTGGCGGCCACCCGCGCGCGCCGCCACCTCCTCCTGAGCGCGCCCCATCGCACGGATCGCGGCCCGGCCCAGCCCAGCCGCTTCTTCGCGCCGGCCGCGCTGCCGCCCGCCCCGCCGTCCGGTTAGCCGCCCGCCCATGCCCCAGGTCCACGTTCACCCCGTCGCTGTCCGCTTCGGCATGGCCGACCCGGCGGGCATCGTCTACTTTCCGCGGTACTTCGATTGGTTCCACCAAGCGATGGAGTCGTGGTTCGACGAGGGGCTCGGCCTCCCGTACGCCGATGTCCTTCAGACGCACGGCCTGCCGACCGTGGACACCCGTTGCGCCTACCGGGCGCCCTGCCGGCCCGGCGAGGCGGTGGCGGTCGAGCTGCGGGTCGCCCGTCTCGGCCGCACCAGCCTGCGCCTCGCGTACGCCGTGCGCGGCGCGGATGGCGCGCTGCGCGCCGTCGCCCGCACCGACGTCGTCTTCGTCGGCCTCGTCCCCGGTACGCCCGAGCACCTTCGTCCGGTGCCCTTGCCGGAGGGGCTGCGGGCGAGGATGGAGGCCTACCTCGACCCGTCGGCTCCCGTGCCCGAGGGCCCCTGATCGCGGGCGCGTCAGCCCTCGGTGCGCACGTAGACGTTGCGCGCCTCGCTGAAGAACTCCATCGACCAGCGCCCGCCCTCGCGGCCCACGCCGCTGTCCTTCATGCCGCCGAAGGGCACCCGCAGGTCTCGCTGCAGCCAGTCGTTCACCCAGACCATGCCGCTCTCCAGGCGTGCGGCGACGCGGTGGGCCCGTGCGAGGTCCCGCGTGAAGACCGACGCCGCGAGGCCGTAGCGCACGCCATTCGCCGCCTCCAGCGCCTCGTCTTCGGTGTCGAAGGGGTGCACCGTCACCACCGGCCCGAAGATCTCCTCGGTGGCCGTGCGGCAGGCGGGCGACAGGCCCTCGATGACGGTGGGCAGGTAGAACGCCCCGCCTGACCACGGCTCCGCCAAGGCGGGGCGCGCACCGCCGGCCCGGATGCGCCCGCCCTCCTGCAGCGCGAGGGCGACGTAGCCCTCCACCTTCTCGCGGTGCGCGTGCGAGATGAGGCTGCCAAAGGCCGTCGCCGGATCCGCGGGGTCCCCGGGGTGCAGGGCGGCGGCGGCGGCGGCGAGGCCCTCCACGACCGCCGGGTACACCGCGCGCTCCACGAAGATGCGGCTGCCGCAGAGGCAGATCTGGCCCTGGTTGGTGAAGGCGGCGCGGGCGGCCGTGGCGATGGCGGCCGGCAGGTCGGCGTCGGCGAAGAGGATGGTCGGGTTTTTCCCGCCCAGCTCCAGCGAGAGCTTCTTGAGCGCCGGGGCGGCGGCGGCGGCGACGGCGCGGCCGGTGGCGGTGCCGCCGGTGAAGCTGATGGCCTTGACCGCCGGGTGGGCGACCAGCGGCGCGCCGGCCGCGGGCCCGAGCCCGTGCACCACGTTGAACACGCCGGCAGGCAGGCCGCTCTCGACGAGCAGCGCCGCCAGCATGCCGGCGGTGCGGGGGGTCAGCTCCGAGGGCTTGGCGACCGCGGTGTTGCCCATGACGAGGGCCGGAGCGACCTTCCAGGTGAGCAGGTAGAGCGGCAGGTTCCAGGGCGTGATGAGGCCGACCACGCCGAGGGGCCGGCGCAGCGTGTAGTTGAAGCCGCCCGCCATCGCGTGGAAGCCCGTCTCGTCGTGGCGCGCCGCCCCTGCGAAGAAGCGGAGGTTGGCCACCGCCCGCGGGATGTCCATGCGCGCCGCGAGCCCCACCGGCTTGCCGCTGTCCGCGCTCTCGACCGCCGCGAAGTCTGCCGCTGCCGCCTCCATGCGGGCCGCCGCTCGCTCCAGCACCGCCGCCCGCTCGGCCACCGGCCACGCCGCCCAACCGGGGGCCGCCGCCGCCGCCGCGCCCACCGCGTCCTCCACGTCCGCCGCGTCGGATGCCGCGATGGCGCCGATGCGCGCGCCCGTCGCCGGGTTGAGGTTGTCCAGGGCCGCCCCGCTGCGCGCCGGCCGAAACCCGCCGGCGATGAAGTTCCAGGCGTCACTCACCGTGCACCCCACCCGCCGCGAGCCGCGCAGCGACCTGCGGCGCCACCTTGCGCGCGAAGGCCTCCATGTTGCGCACGACCCGCGGGCTGTCGTGGTTGAAGAAGTCGAACCAGAGCATCAGCGCGTCGTCGGGATGGAAGCGCGTGGCGATCTGCGCCGCCACTTCGTCGACGTCTCCCACCACCGCGTTGTCGGCGGCCGCGCTCACCTTTCGTGGGTCCAGCGTGCCTTCGAGAGCCGTCCAGTAGGCCGAGAGCGCCGCCTCGGCCTCCGCCCGGGCCGCCGCGCGCCGCGACGCTGGGCTCAGACCCGGCTCGTCGTTGACGAACACCATCACCGTGCGGGGCATGTGGGCGCGCCGCCACGGCCCGCCCGCCGGGTGGAAGGCCGCCGCCATGCGGCGGTGCGTGTCGTCGATGACGGCCGGCGCGGTGATGCTCAGGTTGAACACCTTGACCGGGCACCACCGGTTGACCGCCTCCTGCAGCGGCGCGTCGTGGCTGCCGAGGTACAGCTCGACGAGAGAGCGGTCCCAGTCGGCCGGGATGATGCGGAGCACGTCGAAGGCGGCGCGCCGCGGCAGCTCGATGCGGTCCAGCGCGGTGCGGCCAGCGGCGCGCGCCGCGTCCACCACCCGCTCCCAGTCGGCGTCGGAGCGGAACTGCCCGCGGTGCAGCACGGGCGGCGCGACGTCGGCCCCGGCCAGCGCCTCCCCGCCCAGCAGCCGCAGGAAGACCTCGCAGGCCTCGGCGAACACCAGCCCCTTGAGCACCGGCCAGGCCGCCGCCTCCAGGGCGTCCCGCGGGCCCACGCCATGCGCGCGGTTCATGAAGTCGAAGCGCCCGGCCGCGAAGCCATAGCGCAAGGTGCGCCGCGGCCCGGGCGCGAGCCCGCGCAGCGTCGCGAACATCGCCAGCCGCTCCGCGGCCGCCACCGGCCCGCCGTTGACCAGCAGGTTGGCCACCGCGCTGCCGACGTGGATGCGCTGCGTCCGCGCGAACACCGCGTGGGCAAGCTGGAGGATGTCGGTCGAAAGGCCGATCTCGCCCTGCCAGTGCGGCACCACCGCGTTGACATGGCGCTTCTGCACCTCCGTCGACAGGTGGGCGTTCGCCACCCAGGCGGTGCCGAAGCCCAGCGCGTCTGCCGCCTCCACCTGCGCGAAGAAGTTGCGGAACATCTCCGCCTCGGACGGGATCACCCCCCGCCACCGGCGTCTGGCTGATGCTGAAGAAGACGTCGTACTCCATGAAGCCCGCCCGCTCAGATGGACCGCAGCCTCCCGCCGTCCACCGGCAGGAACACGCCCCGGATGTAGCCCGCGCTGGGCCCGCACAAGAACACGATCGCCGCCGCCGTCTCGTCGGGCCGGCCCAGGCGGCCCTCCCGCACGCACTTCGCCCAGCACGCGCGCACGGCCGCCGCCTCCCAGACGGCCAGCACGGAAGAGCACCCGTCTG
>JBEIVK010000304.1:0-5147 GCA_040373935.1 Alphaproteobacteria bacterium | reverse complement strand
GCGCTGGGCGCACCGGCGGTGGACGCCTGGCTCCAAGCCCGCCCCGCCTGCGCCCCGCTCGCCGGGGCCCTGGGCGGCGTGCTGGGGCTCGACGGGCTGGTGGTGCGCGAGGTGCGCGGCGGCCTGCTGGGCTTCCACATCGGCGCCCGCGAGCTGGCCCACCTGCACCCGCACGGCGCGCTGGATCTCCCGCTGCCGGTGGAGATCGGCGACAACCTCGTGCGCCTGGGGGTGCTGGCCCACCACCCGCGCCACGAAGACAACGGCTGGCACCGCTTCGCGCTGCGCGGCCCGGGCGACGCCCCCACCGCCGCCTGGGTGCTCGGGCTGGCGCACCTGCTCTACGCGCTCTCGCAGAGGGGCGCCCAAGATCCCATCACGGAGGCAGAGATGTCCGCATTCACCCGGACGCCGCAGTGCGTCGCCGCCCTGAAGGCGGCCGCCGCCCGCTGGGACGCCCTGCCGCAGCGTGCAGCGTGAGGCCCGGCCTCGCCGCCGGGGCGCTCGCGCTGGCGCTGGGGGCGGCGGCCCCCGCCCACGCCCAAGACCGCGGCGCCCAGCCCACCCGCTTCGACCTCTCGGCCACCGGCACGCTGCTCGCGGGCAACGTGCGGCAAGCGCTGGTGCAGGGGCGGGCGCACCTGTCGCGCTCGACGGCGCGCGGCGGCTACGACGCCATCGGCACGGCCTTCCGACTGTGGGTGCGGCCGCTGCCGGGGGATCCGCTGCTGCGGGTGGGCGACGACCTCTCCCTCATGGCGCTGCCCTTCGTGTACCTGGGCGAGAAGCCCTACGTGCTCGGCACGGCCCGCGCGGAGCGCACGGCCATCCGCGGCGTGGACGGCCGGCTGAACGGCGGGCTGGCGGCGGGGCTCGCGCCGGTGCGCCGGGCGGACCGCCTGCTGCGGGTGGCGGTGGGGGCGCAGGCCGAGGCGACGGCCTTCGCGGCGGCCGACCTCGCGCCGGACTGGGTGGAGGACGGCGCGCGCCGCGTCGTGCCGCGGGCCACGCTGCAGGCGAACGGCTGGTGGAAGGACGCCGACGGGCCGCTGTCGGCGCGCTTCGTCGGGAGCGTGCTCGTCAACCCGCTGGAGCCCAAAGACACCCGCGGCTTCGTGGACGCATCGGCGGATGTGAAGCTCCGCGGTGCGGTGTCGGCCCGCCTCGCGGTGGGCGTCATCCACGACACGGTGGTGCCGGAGGGCGTGCAGCCGACCGACGTGCGCGGCACCGTCGGGCTGTCGTGGGCGGCGCCCGGCCCCCGTTGAGCGGCGGGCCGGCGGCGGAGCAGGAAGGGGGCGTTACGGGGGAAACCTTGGTTTCCCCTGTCCCCAAACAAAGATGCCCGGGCGCGGGCGGCTTCGGCCGGCGCGATCAGGCGGCGCCCTGGAGGCGGCGGACGACGGCGAGGGCCTCGGTGATGTGCTGGCCGACCTGCAGCTGGCTGTTGAAGACGTGGCGGATGATGCCGCCGCGGTCCACGACGTAGGTGACGCGGCCGGGGAGCAGGCCGAGGGTGCGGGGCACGCCCATGGCCTTGCGCAAGGCGCTGTCGGTGTCGGCGAGGAGGGTGAACGGGAGGCGGTGGTGGTCTGCGAAGGCGCGGTGGGAGGCGGCGTCGTCGCTGCTGACGCCGACGACGATGGCGCCGGCGTCGGTGAAGTCTTGGTAGGCGTCGCGGAAGGAGCAGGCCTGCACGGTGCAGCCGCGGGTCTCGTCCTTCGGGTAGAAGTAGAGGACGATGACCTTGCCGTGGGCGGCGCCGAGGTCGAAGGGCTTGCCGTCCTGGTCCGGCAAGGTGAGGGCGGGGAGGCGGTCGCCGGCGGCGAGGGAGGGCATGGGGACTCCGCGGAACGGGGGTTGGCCTTGCGTAGCCGCCGCGCGCCGGGCGTCAACCCGGTCGCTGGCCGACCGATCAGCGCATCAGCGCATCAGCGGGCGAGCGGCGCGGGGCGGGCGAGGTCGCGCACGCGGCGGGCCCGCGCGACGTAGAAGGACGGCAGGATGCGGCGGGGGCGGCCGCCGGCGGTGCGGGCGACCATGGCGGCGGCGTCGATGGCCTCGTCGAGGAACCAGCCCTCGTTGGCGAGGAAGGGGCGGGCGTCCTCCGGGTGGAGGGCGAAGATGACGGGCTCGCCGAGGAGGTGGAGGACGGCGGTGCTGATGCGGTGGAAGGTGGAGACCGGGTCCGGGCGGTCCACGAAGAACCAGAAGTCGCACGCGAGCTGGCTGCCGGGGCCGCCCAGGCGCGACAAGGTGGAGAGGGTGTCGCGCACGGCGGGCCGGGAGAGGTAGAGGGCGACGCCCTCCCAGACCCAAAAGGTGGGGCGACCGGGCTTAAAGCCGGCGGAGATCAGGGCGTCTTCGAGGGAGTCGGACTCGAAGTCCACGGGCACGACGCGGCGGCGCACGGGCGGGAGGCCGGCCCCCGCGCGGTCCAGGACGAGGGACTTGCGGCGGGCGGTGCCCGGGTGGTCCACCTCGAAGACCGGGCGGTCCGCCAACGGGCCGGCGAAGCGCCAGGCGCGGGTGTCGTAGCCGGCGCCCAGCAGGACGACCTGCTCGGTGGGGCCGTCGGTGAGCGCGGCGAGCAGCGCGTCGTCGATGACGCGGTGGCGGGCGAGCACGAGGTGGCGGGCGCCGGGCGCGAGGGCGGCGAGGGGCAAGGCCAGGGGGCCGCCCCACCGCCACCAGGCGAGCAAGAGGCGCAGGGGCCAGCGCAGGAACCGGGCGGCGTACGGGTCGTCCAACACGCGCTCGCTGGCGGGCCAGCGTTGGTCTGACGCGCGGAGGAGGGCGTTGGCGGCCGCGGTGCGGCTCGGGGCGTTGCGCATTCTCTCCAATAGCCGAGCGGCGCGCGGGACGCCCAGACGCAAAAGGAGGCCGGCCAGGGCCCCCCCCCGACCGGCCTCCGAGGCGCGCAACACAAGGAAGCGCGCCTCAACCCGGGCGGGCGTCGCGCGGCGACCACCTGCCTGGACCTGCTGTGTCAATGTGCCGCATCGCCATCGTCCTGTCACGCGCCCGCGGGTGCGTCGCGTATCCGAGCGAGAAACGGAACGTGAATACACAAGAATTGACGTTCACACCGAATGGATACGCTGCTCACCAGCGCGGCCCAGCGGACGCGCGGAGTACAGTTGCCCCATGCAGACCAGCGCGCCTCCGGCCCCCGATCTCTTTGCCACCTTGGACCACCGGCGGTACCTCGCGGACTGGTTCGCCTGGAAAAAGTCGGTCAACCCACGCTTCAGCCACCGGCTCTTCGCCCGCCTCTCCGGCGTGAAAAGCCCGAGCCTGCTGCTGCTGGTCATGCAGGGCAAGCGCAACCTGACGGATACGACCTTGCCGGGCGTGTGCCGCGCGATGGGCCTCGACGCCGAAGAAGAGGAGTTCTTCTCCGCCCTGGTGGACCTCGACGCCGCCTCCGCCCCGGACGAGCGCAGCCGGGTCTTCTTGCGCATCTCGGCGATGCGGCGCTTCCAGGCCGCCCGGCGCATCGAGGGCGAGGCCTTCCGCTACCTGTCGGTGTGGTACCTGCCCGCCATCCGCGAGATGGCGTCCTGCGGTGGCTTTCGCGCCGACGCCGCCTGGATCGCCGCGCAGCTGCGGCCCCGCGTCACGGTCTCGGAGGCGGCGGAGGCGCTGGATACACTGTGCGCCCTCGGCATGTTACGCCCCGGCCCGGACGGGGGCCTCGTCGCCGGCGACGTGACGCTGGCCACCCCGCACGAGGTCGCTGGGCTCGCGGTGCACAACTTCCACAAGGGCATGCTCGCCCGGGCCGTAGAGGCGATCGATGCCTTCCGTCCCACCGAGCGCCACTTCGGCGCGGTGACGGTGGCCGTGCCGGAGTCGCTCGTGCCGAGGCTGAAGAAAGAGATCGCGGCGTTCCAGGAGCACCTCCTCGATGTGTGCGACGGCGCGGGCGCGCCGGGGGAGCGGGTGATGCAGATCAACCTCCAGATGTTCCCGTTGTCGGGGCTTGTCGCGCGCGGAGCGTCGGCATGAGGCCGGCGCTGCGAGCGGCGGCGGCCGCGCTGGCCCTGGCCGGGTGTGCCGTGGGCTCCACCGACGAGGGCACCTCCGTCGGCAACCCGGGAGAGACCGCGCTGCGCCTCGCCCCGGACGCCGCGGCCGCGCCCTCCCGCGCCCGGCTTCCCATCAAGCGCCTGCAGGTCACGCCGTGCGGTGGGCGGCCGGTCGAGGTCGCGCGGGACACCACGGTGGACCTCCTGGCCGAGGGGGCAGCGCTCAAGCTCCCGGCCGAGCCGTTGTGCCGGGTGCTCATCCTGCCGGATGGCCCGCTGGAGGTGGACTTGCTCGTCGACGGCGGCGGAGAGGCCGTCCTGGACCTCACGCTGTCCAACCTGAACATCCGGGCGGCGGACGAGCGCGGGGTGGACGCCGGCGCGGTGCCGGTCGTCGTCGAGCTGGGCGCGCCGGGCTGGTGGTCGGGCGTGGGCCTCGTGGTGGCGCCGGGCGAGGTGCGGTCGGTGGCCGCAGGCGACGACGGCCACGACGCGCTGGTGGCCGCCATCATGGACGGCAGCCGCTTCTACGGGGACCGCGACGGCAGCGGCGACCTCGCGGACGACGAGCGGGACGTCGGCGGCGAAGGCGAAGGGCAAGACGCCAACCGGCGGGCCCCGCCGGTCGACTGAGGGCGCCCGCGGGCCCGGGGCGCTCCGCCCGCGTCTCCGCGGCGGGCTCGACGGGCGGCGCGCCGCCCCCCCGCGCTCAGCGTCGCTCGAGCGTGACGGAGCCGAGGGTGCCCGGGGTCTTCTCGATGGCGACGACCTCCCAGCGCACGCCCCCCACGGTGACGGCGCTGCCCTGCTCCACCAGCAGGATCGCCAGGTTGTTGATGGAGCTCAGCGTGTCAGGGTGCTCGTCCCCCAGCGTGCGCCTACGCGCAGCCAAGGCCGTACGGTACAGCGGCTCGGCCTCACCCAGCTTGCCCTGATTCTTCAGCAGGAGCGCCAGGTTGTGGATGGAGGTCAGCGTGGATGGGTGCTCGTCCCCCAGCGTGCGCCTTTTCGCAGACAAGGCCTCGCGGTGCAGCGGCTCGGCCTCACCCAGCTTGCCCTGGTCAATCAGCAGGTTCGCCAGGTTGTTGATGGAGCCCAGCGTGTCAGGGTGCTCGT
>JBEIVK010000516.1:0-3430 GCA_040373935.1 Alphaproteobacteria bacterium | reverse complement strand
GGAGCGCCTCGCCGTCGGCCCGGGCTGATCGCGGTGCGGTGCGGGCGCTCCCCGCCGCGGGCGCGGGGCCGCGCCGGTCAGGGCAGGCGCGCCCAGCGGGCGCCGAGCGCATCTCCCGCCGGCGGGGCCTCCGCGGCGACGATGTAGGCGGCGCGGCGGTTGCGCGGCTCGTCCGTGCCGTCCGGGGTGGCCACCGCCAGCCCGCGCTCTCCCATGCCCTGGTACCAGATCTCGCCGGTGAAGCCGTTGGCCCGGAACCACGCCGCGATCGACTGGGCCCGCCGCTCCGAGAGCGCCTGGTTGGCCGCGGCGTCGCCCACGGTGTCGGTGTAGCCGGCGATGTAGAGATTCACCTTCGCCACGGCGCCATAGCGCGCCTTGACCTTGTCGATCTCGCGGGCGGCCGCGACGAGCTTCGGCGCCTCGGCCGGCAGCACCGCGGCCTCGTTCGTGGCGAAGACGAGGTCCTCGTGGGGGACCGCGTAGGACCACGGGAACAGCTCCACCGCGGACCAGAAGCCGTCGGCGTCGAAGCCCTTCACGGTGATGCGCACGACCTCGCCGCGCCCCGTCCAGGTGACCGGCACGGCGCCGCTGCCGGTGCCGCGCCCCCCGCCGATGGGCTCGCCGCCGGGCCCCACGACGTCCACTTCGGCGGAGGCAAGAGGACGATCGCCGCTGACGACGAGGCGCTGCGCGCCGAGGTCGAGGGTGCTGCGGTCCACGTGCAAGGTGAGGGCGGGGAGCATCTGCACCTGGAAGGAGAGGGGAAGCTCGCCTTCGGTGCCATCGGCGGCGGCGAGCCGCAAGCGCCCGGTGCACGACACGCTGCCGGCCTTCGTCTCCACGGGGAGCAGCTCGAGCTCCACCCGCTGGCCGGGCTGCGCGGGGCCGTCCCGGCGGCGCTCGGGCGCGCTGCCGCAGCGCACGGCCACCGCGAGGTCTCGCGCGTCCACCTGGGGCAGCAGCACGAGGCGCGGGCTCGCCGTGCCGACCTGCCCCTTGCGGACGATCTCCATCTTCACGGCGTCTTGCGCGTGGGCGAGGCCGAAGTGCAGGGCGAGCAGCGCGGGGATGGGCGTCATGGGGGCCTCCGCCGGGAGGCTTATCGTCTCTCCGCCGGGCCCGGCGCGGCCGCTCCGGTTAGCTGCGCCCCGCGCGGGGCGGTGCCCCGGGGAGCCTTCCATGTCCGATCTGCTCGGCCGTCTCGGCCTTCTTCCTGTGAATCCCGGCGCCTGGGCCGGCGCCGCCCTGCCGGTCCCCGCGGGCGCGGCCGCCGTGTCTTCGGAGAACCCGACCACCGGCGCGCCCATCGCCGCCGTCGCGCTGGCCACGAAGGCCGACTACGAGGCCGTCGTCGGGGCCGCCGAGGCCGCGTGGCGCCGCTGGCGCAACGTCCCGGCCCCGCGCCGTGGCGAGATCGTCCGGGAGATCGGCGAGGCGTTGCGCGCCCACAAGGCAGACCTCGGGGCGCTCGTGTCGGTGGAGGTGGGCAAGATCCGCAGCGAAGGCCTGGGCGAGATCCAGGAGGCCATCGACATGGCCGACTTCGCGGTGGGCCTGTCGCGCCAGCTCTACGGGCTGTCGATGCACAGCGAGCGCCCGCGCCACCGGATGTTCGAGCAGTGGCTGCCGCTCGGCACCGTCGGCGTCATCACGGCGTTCAACTTCCCGCACGCCGTCTGGGCCTGGAACGCCCTCCTGGCGCTGGTCTGCGGGGATGCCGTCGTCTGGAAGCCCTCGCTCAAGTCGCCGCTCGTCGCCATCGCCACGCATCGCATCGTGGACGCGGTGCTCGCGCGTCACGGCTTCTCCGGGCTGTGCGGGCTCATCATCGGCGCCGATGCCGAGGTGGGCGAGACGATGATCCACGACCGCCGCCTGCCTCTCATCAGCGCCACGGGCAGCACCCGCATGGGCCGCCGGGTGGGCGAGGTGGTGGCCGCCCGCATGGGCCGCTCGCTCCTGGAGCTGGGCGGCAACAACGCGATCATCGTCGACGCCTCGGCCGATCTGGATCTCGCCCTGCGCGGCATCCTGTTCGGCGCGGTGGGCACGGCGGGCCAGCGCTGCACGACGACGCGGCGCCTGTTCCTGCACGCGGACATCGCCGAGCGCTTCACGGCGCGGCTCGTGGCCGCCTACCAGCAGGTCCGCATCGGCGATCCCCTCGCCGATGGCACCCTGATGGGCCCGCTCATCGACGCCGACGCGGTGCGCGGCTTCCAGCACGCCATCGCCGCGGCCGTCGCCCAGGGCGGCACGGTGCTCCCCGGCGGCACGGTGCGCGGGGGCCCGGGCCACTTCGTCACGCCGACGGTCATCGCGGCGCGCCCGGAGATGCCCGTCTGCCAGGAAGAAACCTTCGCGCCCATCCTCTACGTGTTCACGTTCACGGACTTGGACGCGGCCATCGCCGCCCAGAACGACGTCCCCCAGGGCTTGTCCAGCGCCATCTTCACCGACTCGGTGCGGGCGATGGAGCGCTTCCTGGGGCCGGAGGGCAGCGACTGCGGCATCGCGAACGTCAACATCGGCACCTCCGGCGCCGAGATCGGCGGGGCCTTCGGCGGCGAGAAGGACACGGGCGGCGGCCGCGAGTCGGGCTCGGACTCCTGGAAGGCGTACATGCGTCGTCAGACCTGCACCATCAACGGCTCGCCCGACCTGCCGCTGGCCCAGGGCGTGAGCTTCGACCTCTGACGCCATGCGTTCCCGTCGCGCCGCCTCGGCCGTCGATGTGCTCCTGGGGTTCACGATCGTGGCCCTGGGTGCCATTTTTGCGGCCTACATCTGGATGCCGGACTTCCAGCGCGCCCTCGGCCGCCTCGCAGACGACCTGACCGCCCGGTACTTCCCGGGCTGATCGGTCGCGGCCGCTTGCCGGGCCGCGCCGGGAGTGTCACACTGCCGGCGGTTCACACCGAGGAGACCTGATGAAGACCCTGTCCCCCCTCTGGATTCTTGCGCTGGCCAGCGCGGTCGCGTGCATCGACGGCGGCAAGGATGACACCGGGAGCGACGACACCGGCGGTGCTTCCGAGGCCGACGCCGACACCGACGCCGACACGGACGCCGACACCGACGCCGACACCGACGCCGATACCGACGCCGACACGGACGCCGACTACACGGTCTACGAAGGCTACAACGCCCTCGACGTGTACTCCTACCCGGACAGCCCCTCCGCGCCGGACCTGTGCCAGGTCGTGTGGTTCACGACCGGCACGCCCTCCTCGGCGGAGTGCCCCGGCTGCGACTTCGCGTTCGACATCACCGCCACCTATGACGCGTCGCTCGGCTTCCCGGGCTCCTGCTTCGCCGACGACTACTCCTACACGGGCGGCTACCACCCGGACCCGTACGGCTACGGCGTGGGCTACCTCATGAGCTACAGCAGCAACTACGGGTGGTCGGCGCTCGCCCCGGC
>JBEIVK010000265.1:0-5611 GCA_040373935.1 Alphaproteobacteria bacterium | reverse complement strand
TCAGGCGACGGCGGGCAGGGCGACGGCGGGCAGCCGGTAGACGAGCAGGGACTGCGTGCAGCCGGCGAGGTGCGGGCAGGCGGCGCAGGACTTGCGGGCCTTGACCGAGACGGCGCGGGTGAGGGCCGCATCGCCGAGGGCGACGGCGGGGAGGCGGCGGGCGCGGGCCCACGGGGCGTCCGGGACTTCGGTGAAGCCGAGGCGCGAGAAGAAGCCGGGGACGGCGGTGAGGACGACGGCCGTGTCGTCCCCGCCGGCGGCGACCCGGGCGAGGGCGGCCTCGACGACGGCGCGGCCGAGCCCGCCGCCGGGATGCGCCGCGATGACGGTGCCGACCTCGACGACGCCGGGGCCCCAGCGCGAGAAGGACGCGCAGCCGAGGACCTCGCCGGACGGCCCGGCCAGCACGAGGAACTCGGCCGGGACGAAGCGCCGCGGCAACACCGTGCCGGCCGCCAGCTCGCGGGCGATCAGGGCTTCGACGATGGGGCGGTCGGCTTCGACCGCGGCGCGGGCCTGGGGACGCATGGGCGCCTCCGGGTGGGGCACGGGGGACGGGTCAGGGGTACTCGGGCAGGGTGGGGAGGCCTTGGGCCTCGGGCAGCCCGAGCAGGAGGTTCATGTTGTGGACGGCCTGGGCGCTGGCGCCCTTGCCGAGGTTGTCGATGGCGCTCATCACGGTGACGACGCCGCGCGCGGTGTCCACCACGGGGCAGACGCGGGCGAGGGCGGTGCCGCGGACCTCGCGGCTGGCCGGCGGGGTGTCGGTGACGCGGACCATCGGGTGTCCGGCGTAGCGTGCGGCGTAGCGGGCGCGCAAGGCGGCGGTGTCGAGGCCGTGGCCGGGGCGCAGCCGCGCGGAGACCGTGGCCGTCATGCCGCGGCGCAGCGGGGCGAGGTGCGGCGTGAAGGTGACGGGGACGCCGAGCTCCTGCTCGATCTCGGGGGTGTGGCGGTGCGCGCCGGCCGGGCTGTAGGCCCCCGCGCTCTCCTGCACCTCGCAGTAGAGGTTGCGCGGGCCGGGGCTGCGGCCGGCGCCGGAGATGCCGGAGATGCAGTCCGCCACGAGCCAGTCCACGAGGCCATCTTCGACGAGGGGCAGCGCGGCGATGGCGGTGGCGGTGGGGTAGCAGCCCGGGTTGGCGACGAGGCGCGCGCGGGCGATGGCGTCGCGGTGCTTCTCGGGCAGGCCGTAGACCGCCTCGGCGAGCAGATCCGGCACCGGATGGGGCGCGCCGTAGGCCTGGGCGTAGGCCGCGGCGTCCTTCAGGCGGAAGTCTGCGCCCAAGTCCACGACGCGCACGCCGGCGGCGAGGCAGTCCCGCGCGACGGGGGCGGAGACGCCGTGGGGCAGCGCCAGGAAGACGAGGTCGCACGCGGCGGCGATGGCCGCGGCGTCCACCGGGCCCACGGGCAGGCCGAGATCCACGCCGGGCCAGGTGGCGTCGAGCGGCTCGCCGGCCGCCTTGCCCGCGCCGAGCCAGGTGATCGCCACGCCGGGGTGAGACGCGAGGATCCGCACCAGCTCGATGCCGGTGTAGCCGGAGACGCCTGCGATGCCGACGCGGAAGGACACGGGATGGGGCCTCGGGGGAGCGCGGGTCGATATACACGCGGCTGTATAAACATGCAAGACCGCCCCGGGCATCCCGCCCGTGACGCTCGCGTGGCGGCGCAGATCACCAGCCGCGGAGGCCGGGGATCTGCACGTCTTCCACGCCGAGGCGCCGGGCCTCGCGCAGCCCGGACAGCAGCGCGCCGTGGGCCGTGCCGAAGTAGCGGGCGAAGGTGGCCTCCCCGGCGAAGAGCAGCCGCCCGTCCACCGGCGCGGCGAGGGTGTCCATGTCGTCCATCGACGCGCCCACCGGCACGAAGCTGTACGAGCCGAAGGAGAGCGGGTCGCTCGTCCAGTCGGTCATCGCCGTCGCCACCGGGGCCGGCGGCGTGCGCCCGTAGACCTGCGCGAGGACGCCCTGCACTTCGGCCACGGCGGCGGCCGTGGACAGCCCGGCCCGGCGCCCGCGCGAGAAGTCCCCCCCGGCGAGCACCACCAAGGTCGGCGCCCCCGCGGCGTCCGTCACGTCGGCCACCTGCGCCCAGGCGCCGTCTTCGTTGGGCGCGAGGTAGTAGCCGCCGCCCTCCGGCCGGAACCAGGCCTCGTCGTAGCGCAGCACGACCTTCTCCAGGTTGCCCATCTGCAGGCGGCCGATGGCGGCCTGCTTGCCCGCCGGCAGCGCCGGAGAGAACGCGATGGACCCGGCCTTCAGCACGCCCAGCGGCACCGTGACGATGACGTGGGTGGCGTCCACCGGGCCTTGGGGGGTGTCCAGGCGCAGCCCGCCGCTCACCGCGGTGACCGCCGAGACCGGGCGGCCGAAGCCGATGTCCAGGCCTTCGGCCATCGCGTCGATGACGCCGCCGTAGCCGCCATCGGGCAGGTGGTCTCCCCCGCTGAAGCCGCCCTCCTCCCAAAACCAGCGAAGGGACGTCTCTTCGGGTGGCCCCGCGTACTCCAGGGCGACGTGCCACTGGTCGATCGCGAAGCGCCCCGCCCGCGCCCGCGCCCCCGTCCAGCCCCGCCCGGCGAGCCAGGCCGCCCGCGCGTCGGCCAGCGACGCATCCGGGCCCAGGCCCTCGCGGAGGGCGTCCAAGTCTTGCGGAAAGCCCTCGTAGGCCTCGTCCATCCAGTCCCAGGCCGCGTCGTCCAGCGGCGCGCCCGCCACGGCGTCGAAGCCGGCGTCCTCGCGCGAGCGGTCTCTGGTGTAGCCGATGCCGTTTGCATCTGCGAAGTCCGCGAGCGGACTGCCGTTGACCCCGTGGAACCAGGCCCCGCCCATGTCCACCGGCGCCCCGCCCACCTCGGCCGTCCACAAGCGGCCGCCCGGACGATCTCGCGCCTCCAGCACCTGCACGGCCACGCCCGCCTCCTGCAGCGCCCGGGCCGCCGTCAGCCCCGCGAGGCCCGCCCCCACGACCACCACCGCCGTCTGCCCGTCCGCCGCCGGGCTCCCGGGCCGCACCGCCGGGCTTTTGCCGCCGCGGCAGCCGAAGACCACCGCGAGCGCCGCCGTCGCCCCCACGCTCCCCACCGTCCGCCGCTGCATCGTCGCCTCAGGCCCCCGCCGCAGCGTATCCAGGCGCGGCGCCGGCGGATCGGCCGGGTTTGGATCAGGGGTTTTGGGGCAGGGGAAACCAAGGTTTCCCCCGCTACGCCCCCTTCCTCTCCTGCCGCGGCCCGGCGCCGCGATACGGCGGCCCCCCGAGGTGCGTCCTGGCTCCCATCCCCGACCCGGCCGTCGACGCCTACATCGCCGCCGCGCCGCCGCCCGTCGCCGCTCGCCTCGCCGCGCTGCGGGCCTGCATCGGCGCCGCCGCGCCCGCCTCCACCGAGCGCATGGGCTACGGCATCCCCACCTGGCGGCAGGGCGAAAACCTCGTCCACATCGGCGCGTTCCAGCGCCACATCGGCCTCTTCCCCGGCCCGGCGGCCGTCGCCGCCTTCGCAGAGGCCTTCGCGGGGTTCGCCGTTTCCAAGGGCGCCATTCAGCTCCCGCACGACGCGCCGCTCCCGCTCGACGCCGTGGCGTCGCTCGTCGCGTGGCGGGTCGAGCGGGCCACCGCGGCTGTCGCGGCGAAGGCGGCGGCGAAGGCCGCGGCGCGGGCCGGTCGGGGCCGGGGCTCCGGCGGCGGGCGAGCGGGATAGGCGGCCGGATGGCTCCCTTCGACGCGTCCGCCTTCCTCGCCGCCCACGCGCCGGTCGGGGGCTGCCCCCTGGTCCCCGAGCTGCGCTTGCATCTCGCGCCGGCCCTCACCCCGCTGTGGGAGGCGCTGGACGCCGCGCACGGCCCGCCCACGCCGCCGCCGCCGTACTGGGCCTTCGCCTGGCCGGGGTCGCAGGTGTTGGCGCGCCGCGTGCTCGACGCCCCCGAGGCCGTGCGCGGGCGCCGGGTGGTGGACTTCGCGGCTGGCTGTGGCCTCGCCGGCATCGCCGCCGCCCGCGCGGGCGCCGCCGCCGTGCTCTGCCTCGACATCGACCCGCTGGCCGCCGCCGCCGCCCACGCCAACGCCCAGCTCAACGGCGTGTCGGTCGAGGTCGCCGCCGAAGACCGGGTGGGCGCGCCGCTGCCCGGGGTCGACCTGCTGCTCGCCGGCGACATCTGCTACGAGAAGTCCGCGTCGGAGCGCATCCTCCGCTGGCTGCGGGGCCTCGTCGCTGCGGGCGTCGAGGTCTGGCTGGCCGATCCGGACCGCCGCTACCGCCCGGCGGGCGGCTTCACGGTGCTGTGGGAGGGCGCGGTGCCCACCACGATGGACCTCGAGAGCACGGCGTCGCGGTGGACGCGGGTGGTGCGCCTGGAGGCCGCATGAGCGGGGTCGAACCGGCGATTCCGCGCCCCGCCCTGCCCGACGGCGCGCGGGCCGGCCTCGGCGACCGGCTGTGCGGCTGGACGGCCGTGGGCACGGCGGCGGTCGTCCCGGAGCTGCGGCTGTGGCTCTCCGCAGACCTGCACGCCACCTGGGCAGAGATGGAGGCGGCCTTCGGCCTCGTGGACAGCCCGCCGCCGTTCTGGTGCGTGGCCTGGCCCGGCTCGCAGGCCCTCGCGCGGGTGCTGCTGGACAACCCGTCCTGGGCCCACGGGAAGCGCGTGCTGGACTTCGCCAGCGGCTGCGGGCTCGCCGGGTTGGCGGCGGCGCGGGCGGGGGCGGCCGCTGTGCTCTGCGCCGATCTGGACCCGGCGGCGGGCGCCATCGCGGTCGAGAACGCCCGGCTCAACGGGCTGTCGGTGGAGACGACCGAGGCAGACCTCGCGGCCGGCGAGGGCCCGGCAGGCCCCTGGGACCTCGTGCTGGCCGGCGACGCCACCTACGACACAGAGCCGGCGCGGCAGATCCGCGCCTTCCTCGCGGCCCAGGCCGCGGCCGGCGCCACCGTGCTGCTGGGAGATCCCGGGCGCCCCGGCGGCCCGGTGACGGGCATCGAGCGGCTGGCCTGGGTGGACGTGCCCACCGAGCTGCGCATCGAGGGCATGGCCACGAAGCGCACCGGCGTCTACCGCTTCACCGGCTGAGGGCGGGCGCGGCGTCGGCGGGGGCGCTGGCCGGTGCCGCGGGCAGTCCCGACCACGAACGCGGATCGGCCGGCCCGGCGGCGGCGCGCACCTCGACCGGGATGCCGGTCAGATGGGCCATCCCCGAGAGCGGATCCAGCGCGGCCGGGCCGTCGGCGGCGAGCAGGTTCACGTTCACGCCGCGGGTGGCGGCCGCGACCGACAGGCCCCGCGCGTGCTGGTGCCCCCAGCCGTGCGGCAGGGCCACGGCGCCGGGGCGAAGGTCGTCGAGCAGCGCGAGGGGCAAGCGCACGGTGGCCGTCGCGCTTTGCACGTCCACGAGGTCCCCGTCGCGCAGCCCGCGATCGGCCGCGTCGGTGGGGTGCATGTAGAGGAGGTTCGTCCCCCGGTTGCCTTGGATGAACGCCGGGTGGTTGTGCGTCCAGGAGTTGTGGGTCTCGACCGCCCGCCGCGTGATGAGCTTGAGCGGGCGCGGCCCGGCGGCCGCCTCGCGGGCGAACGCCGCCGCCGCGCGGGCGGGCAGGGCCTCCACGAACGGCGCC
>JBEIVK010000848.1:0-1884 GCA_040373935.1 Alphaproteobacteria bacterium | reverse complement strand
TGCCTGACCTTGGGGTGCTCCCGCTATTCTTCGCCGCCCGCCGGGAAGGGCGGATCGTCCGGCAATGGCGGGCCGACGATGGAGTCGAAGCGGGGGTCGAAGTCGGCGGCGCCCCACGCGGCCCGCAGCTCGGCGAGGCGGGCCTTGAGCAGGTGGGATGCGGCCTCGGCGCGGACCTCGACGAGTCGGTGCAGGCCGTCGACGAGCAGGACGATGGCGCCGTCGCGGTCCCCGCCGAGGGCGGCAGCGGTGGCGCGGGTGAGGCGCGCGTCGGCCACGCCCAGCCAATTGCGGCGGGACCAGGCGAGGGCTTCGATGGTGAGCGCCGTCTCGGCGGCGGTGGCGGGGGTGCCGCCGTCGAGGTGCAAGGCGCAGCGGAAGCTGCCGAGGGCGAGGCGGAGGAGGGGGTCGCCGATGCGGCCGGCTTCGTCCCAGAGGGTGTCGACGAGGGGGCGCGCCTCGGCGGGGCGCCCGGCCTCGAGGAGGAGCCCGAGGAGCGCGAGGCCGCTGTGCGCAGCGAGGACTGGATCGTCGTGCTGGAGGGCGATCGCGCGCGCTTGGGCGAAGTGGTGCCGCGCCGCGTGGCTGCTCCCACCGCTGTGGTGCAGCTCGGCCAAGGACTCGTGGGCGAGGCGGCGCTCGTGGTCTCCCGCGGGCCGAGGAAGGGCGGAGAGAGCGTCTTCCCATGCGGTGCGAATGTCTCCGAGGCCACATTCGGCGCGGGCGAGGGCCCAGTCTGCCCGGAGCGCCGGGTCCGCCGCGACGTCTGCCGCGAGGGCGGCCAGCGCATCTTGGGCTTCGGCGAGGCGCTCTCGGCGGGCGAGGGCGCGGGCGATCCCGAGGCGGAGGCGGCGGTGGGTGGGAAGGTCGGCGCGGCGGAGGGCGATGCGGTCTGCGCGCAGCAGCTCGTCGAGGGCGCCGGGGGCGTCGGCGGCGAGGGCGAGGCGGGCGCCGAGTACGACGAGGCGGCCTTCGACGTCCGGGTCTGGGGAGTCCACCAGGGCGGCGGCGAGCGCGGCGGTGCCGGCCAGCAGTGCGCGCCGGGGCGCGCCGAGCAGCGGCGTGGCCTCCCAGGCGGCGAGCGCGTCGGCGGGGGAGCGGTCAAGCATCGAGCGCGCCTCCGACGGACTCGAACACCCAGCTGCGCAGGGCGAGCAGGGCCTCCGCGGCGACCGCGATCTCGCGGAGTGCGTCCGCCGGGAGCTCGCGCGGGATGCGTGAGACTGGGCGTTGGCCGAGCTTCTCCAGGGTGCGGCCGGCGCGCAGGACGGCGACGGCGAGCTGGTTGAGCGCGCGGTCGGCGGCGGGGAGGGCGCCCCGCGCCGGCGCCTCGGGGCGGACCTGCTGGACGGCGAAGGCAGCGGCGGCCATCTCGACGTGGGCGCGGCCGAGCGCGCTCATGACGAGGCGGGCCACGCTGAGGGCTGGCTGGAGGCGGGCGGGATCCGGGGGGGCGTCCGGGTCCACCGCGTGCGGGTCCCGCCCGGTGGTGAAGGCGTCGAGGATGGCGTCCAGGTCGTCGAGGTCCGATGTGGCGCGCGGGCCGGGGCCCCAGAGGTCGAGCGTGGGCAGCTCGGGGATGACGGGCTGCGGCACCAGCCGGGCGAGCGCGCGCCCGGCGAGGCGAGAGGGCGGCGGGGTGCGCGGGCGGCCGTCGGTCGGGTCGGCCTCGGGAGGGACGAGGGCGTCGAAGATCCAGGGGGCGCGCAGCATTCCCTGGCGGGCCATCGGGCGCGCGGCCTCGACGGCGGCGGGCCACGCGTCCACGACGAGGGCGAGCTGGACCGCGCGGTCGGTGGCGGCGCCGCCGCCTTCGGCGGCCTCGGCGCAGACGGCGAGGTGCGCGAGGCGGGCGACGGTCCCGCTGTAGCCGCCGGCCTCGGG
>JBEIVK010000459.1:0-3758 GCA_040373935.1 Alphaproteobacteria bacterium | reverse complement strand
GGGCCAGCTCCTGCTGGGCGAGAACCGCGCCCAGGAGCTGCGCGACAAGGCCGAGCCCGTGGGCGCGGCCTGCGCGGCGGCGGGGCTGCCGGCGCCGGAGTGGCACTTCATCGGGCCGCTGCAGTCCAACAAGGTCAAGTACGTGGTCGGCCGGGCCACGGTGGTCCACAGCCTCGACGGCCTGGAGATCGCCGCGGCCCTCGACGCGCGGGTCGCCGCCCTCGGGCTGCCGCCGCTCGGCGTGCTCGTGCAGGTCAACGTCGGCGGAGAAGGCCAGAAGTCGGGCGTGGCACCCGGCGAGGCCCTCGCGTTTTGCGCCGCCGTCCAGCGCTTGCCCGGGCTGCGCCTCGCCGGGCTCATGACGGTCCCTCCCGCCACCGAAGATCCGGCCGCCGCCGCCCCGCACTTCGCCGCCCTCGCCGCGCTCGCCGCCGAGGGCCGCGCCGCCGGCCTGCCGCTGCACGAGCTCTCGATGGGCATGAGCCACGATCTCGCCGTCGCCATCGCGCACGGCGCCACGATCATCCGGGTGGGCACCGCGCTGTTCGGCGCCCGGAGCGCCCCGGCCCCTTGACGCCCCGCGGGGCGGTGCTTCTCCTGTGGGTGTCGGCGATCCGGACAGACTTCCCGTCTCGCCACTCCCCACCCAAGCCAAGCAGGCGCGGCCCCGCCCACGGGCGCCGCCGCCGAGGAGCCCCGTCATGCTCGCGCCCTTCGTCGACATCCAGCGCACCTTCGCCGAGATCGACCGCCTCTTCCACCCGCCGCTCGCCGCCCCCGTGCCGGCCGGCCCGCGCCTCCACGCCACCGAGACGGCGGACGGCTGGGCCCTCTCCGCCCTCGTGCCGGGCGCCACCGCGGCCGACGCGCAGCTCAGCCTGGAGGGCCGCCGCCTCGACCTGCGCGTCGCCCGCAAGTCCGAGGCCCCCGAGGGCTTCCGGCCGCTCCGCGTCGAGCGCGAGCCGGCCCTGCTGGAGCGCAGCATCCTCCTGCCCGACGACGTGGACGCCGACCACATCGAGGCCCGCGTGCGCAACGGCATCCTCGTGCTCACGCTGCCCCGCCGCGCCGCGCCCGGCCGCCGCGCCATCCCCGTGAGCGCGGGCTAACGCCGCCACGCAATCCGTTCGTTCACCATCATGCAACCAATCCAAGGAGGCCCCATGCGCCCCACCGCCGAGCTGCCCACCGTCTCCCCCCGCGTCGACATCCACGAGAGCGCGACCGAGCTCCTCTTCCTGGCCGACGTGCCGGGCGCCACCGCCGAGTCTCTCCAGCTCCGCCTGGAGCGCGAGCTGCTCACCATCGAGGCCACGCCGGACCTCAGCGCCCTGCCCGAGCTGGCGCCCTTCCGCTACCGCCGCGCATTCGCCCTGCGCCGCGCGGTCGACGCAGACGGCATCAAGGCCAGCCTCAAGGACGGCGTGCTGCGGGTCACCGTTCCCCGCCGCGACACCGCACGCCGCATCGAAGTGGTCGAGGCTTAGGGCCCGCGGCGGGTTAGGCCCGTCCTCCCCGCCCACGGGTGCGCCATGTCCCGCCGCGCCGCTCTCTTCGCCGACCCCACCGCCGGCTTCGCCTCCCCGGAGGCCGCGGCGCATCACCCGCCGCCCCTGCCCCTCGCGCCCGAGCACCTCGCGCTGCACCTCCGCGTCGACATCCCGGGGCGCCGCATCGCCGGCGACGCCACCTGGACCGTCTCCGGCCAGGTCGCGGGCGGCCGCTCCCTGCGCCTCGACGCCATCGACTTCGAGGGCGTCCACGTCGAGAGCGCCGACGGCCACGCCCTCGAGTGGTGGTCCGACGGCGACACCATCTCCATCCTCTGGGCCGAGCCCGTCCCGGTCGGCGCCGCCCGGCGCGTGCGCGTGCGCTGGGACTTGACCGACCCGCTGACCGGCCTGCACTTCCGCGGCGAGGCGCCCTCCGCCGACGCCCCCTTCTTCGCCGCCACCGACCACGAGACCGAGCGCGCCCGCTACTGGCTCCCCTGCGTCGATCACCCCTCCGCGCGCTTCACCACCGACATCTCCCTCCGCGCCGACGCCCGCCTCACCGCCCTCGGCCCCGGCGCCCTCGCCAGCCGCACCGCGCACGACGACGGCACGGCGACCACCCGCTACACCCTGGACCGCCGCATCCCCGCCTACCTGCTGTGCGTGGCGGTCGGAGACTTCGTGCGGGCCGACGGCGGCGCCCACGACGGCAAGCCCATCGCCTTCTACGCGCCCCGCCCCTTCACGGCGGGAGATCTCACCCGCACCTTCGGCCCCACCGGCGGCCTCATCGCCTGGATGGAGGCCCGCCTCCAAAGTCCGCTGCCCTGGCCCCGCTACGACCAGTTCGCCGCCCGCAGCATCGGCGGCGCCATGGAAAACGTCTCCCTCGTGAGCTGGGACGACGCCTGGGTGCTCGATCCCGCCCTGCACGCCGACATCGGCTGGCTGGTCGACGTCATCAACCTGCACGAGCTGGCCCACACCTGGTTCGGGGACTTGCTGGTCTGCCGCGACTTCTCGCAGTCCTGGCTCAAGGAGAGCTTCGCCACCTTCATGGAGCTCGCCTGGCTCGCGTCCGTGCACGGGCCGGACGTCGCCCACGGCCACCTCCTCGACGACCTCGCCCGCTACTCCGAAGAGGCCGAAGAGCGCTACCAACGCCCCATCCAGACGCGCCGCTTCGACAGCTCCTGGGACCTCTTCGACCTCCACCTCTACCCCGGCGGCGCGCTGCGCCTCAACCTCCTCCGCCACACCCTCGGCGACGACGCCTTCTGGGCCGGCGTCCGCCTCTACGTCGCCCGCCACGCCGAGCGCCTCGTCGAGTCCGACGACCTGCGCCGCGCCTTCGAAGAGGCGAGCGGCCGCCCCCTCACCCGCTTCTTCGAGGACTGGTTCGAGACGGCGGGCATGCCCAAGATCGAGCTTCGCTGGTCCATGGGCGAGGGCGGCGGCACCCTCGTCGCCACCCAGCTCCACGTCGACGCCGGCCGCCCCGCCTTCGCCCTCTCGCTCCCCGTGCGCGTCGAGACGACGGACGGCGAGTGGCGCTCCGAGGTCCTCGTGCTCGACGGCCGCTCCGCCAGCCTGCGCGTGCCGCTCAAGGCCCGCCCCCGGCAGATCGTGGTGGACCCGGAGGGCACCGTCCCCGGCCCGGTCCTCTTCCCCACCTCCACCGACCTGCTCGCCCGCCAGGCGCTCGCCGGCCCCACCGTGGTCGCCCGCGTCCGCGCCGTCCAAGACCTCTGCCGCAACGGCAGCGCCGCCGCCCTGCGCGCCGTCGAGCAGGCCCTGCACGCCGAGCCCGCCTGGATGGCCCGCCGCCACTTCGCCCGCGCGCTCGGCCAAGCCAACACCCCGGCCGCCGCCCGCATCCTCGCCCGCGCCCTCCTCGCCGAGCCGGACCCGCGCGCCCTCACCGCCTTCGCCGACGCCGCCGGCCGCAGCCGAGATCCCGTCCTCGCCGCCGCCCTCTGCGCCTTCCTCGACAGCGGCCGCGGCAGCGCCCGCACCCGCCAGTTCGCCTACGCCTCCCTCGGCGCCCAGCGGGATCCCGCCCTGTTCCCTCGCCTCCGCGCCGCCGCCCTCGACGACGCCGGCTGGTGGGGCTGGGAGCAGCGCGGCGCCGTCCAGGCCCTCGGCGAGGTGGACCACCCGGGCGCCCTCCCCCTGCTCAGCGAACTCCTCCTCGCGCCCGCCACCCGCGAGTGCGTGCGCGCCGCCGCCGCCGAGGCCATCGGCGCCGCCGTGCGCTGGGCC
>JBEIVK010000440.1:0-3915 GCA_040373935.1 Alphaproteobacteria bacterium | reverse complement strand
TCTACACGGGCAACAGCTCCGGCTTGAGCACCTCGCCCTCCAACACCATCGTCTCGCAGGGCTCCAACAACCTCACCGGCCGCGTGCTGCTCGGGCCGGGCGATGTCAACGGCGACGGGCTGGCCGACCTCCTCATCGCGCAGCCGCTGTACTTCTCCACCTTCACCGGGCGCGTGCGGGCCTTCTACGGCGACGCCGCGTCGGTCCTCGGCACGACGGCGTGGACGGTGGACGGCGGCGCGTCCGGGGATGCGCTGGGCTCGTCCCTCGCGGCGCCAGGGGATGTGGATGGCGACGGCTTCGCGGACGTCGCGCTGGGCGCGCCTGGGGTCGGCACCGCGGCCGGGCGGGCGAGCGTGTACCGCGGCGGCAGCGCCGGGCTCGGCACCACCGCGGCGTGGTCCTACACGGGCGCCACCAACGACGAGGCGGCGACGGCGCTCGCGGGCGGGGACTTCAACGGCGACGGCTTCGGCGATCTCGCGGTGGGCAGCCCCGGCTTCAGCTTCGAGACCGGCGAGGTCCTCATCTTCTTCGGCAGCGCCAGCGGGCTCGGCACCTCCCACGGCGCGCGGCTCGTCGGCAGCACCGCGGGGGACCGCTTCGGCGACACCCTCGGCGGTGCGGGCGACGTCGATGGCGACGGGGACGACGAGCTCCTGGTCGGCATGCCCGGGCTGCGCAGCGCCGCCGGGCGCGTCATCGCCTACGCCGGAGATCCGAGCGCTCCATTCACCACGGTCATGCAGACCTTCGACGGCGCCGCGGCGGCCGACGGCCTCGGCACCGCGCTCGCCGGGGTGGGAGATCTCGACGCCGACGGCTACGGCGACATCGCCCTCGGCGCGCCGGGCGCAGGCGCCGCCGGCGAGGTGTGGCTGCTGCACGGCGGGCCGTCCGGCCTCCCCGCGGCCCCCGAGCAGGTGGTGGCCTCCGTGTCCTCGTCGGGGCAGGCCGGCCAGTCCATCGCGGGGCCGGGCGATGTGAACGCCGACGGCTACGACGACCTCTTCCTCGGCGAGCCCGGGCACAGCGCCGCGCTCGGCCAGGCCTTGCTGTATCTCGGCTGCCAGGACGTCGACGGCGACGGGTTCTGTGCGTCGGGCGCCGGCCTCTCCACCGACTGCGACGACACGGACCCGCTGGTCTACCCGGGCGCCCCCGAGCGCGTGGGGGATCTGGTGGACCAAGACTGCGACGGCCGGGAAGACTGCTACATCGACGGCGATGGCGATGGCGTCCACGCCGGCCTCACCGCGACGGGCACGGACCTCGACTGCGCGGACGCCGGGGAGGCGGGCGCCGCCGCGCCGAGCGGCGACTGCGATGACGCCGCCGCCACCGTGTACCCGGGCGCCACCGAGGTCCTCGCCGACGAGGTGGACCAGGACTGCGACGGCGCGGAGATCTGCTACGCCGATGGCGACGGTGACGGCCATCGCACCACCGCCACCGTCGCGTCCGCGGACGCCGACTGCACCGACGCGGGCGAGGCCGCCGACGCGCTGCCGTCCGGGGACTGCGACGACGGGGACGCCGCGGTGCGCCCGGGGGTCGCGGAGGGCTTGGCGGACGGAGTCGACCAGAACTGCGACGGCATCGAGATCTGCTACGCGGACGCGGACGTCGACGGCTGGCGCGGCTCCGCGACCGTGGCCTCGGCAGACCCGGACTGTGCGGACTCCGGCGAGGCGCTCGCCAGCGCGCCGTCCCCGGATTGCGATGACGGGGACCCGCTGCGCCACCCCGGGGCGCCCGAATCCGCGGGGGACGGTCGGGACAGCGACTGCGACGGGCTGGAGCTCTGCTTCGTCGACGCGGACGGCGACGCCTTCCGCACGACCGCCACCACGGCCTCGGCCGTGCTCGCGTGCACCGGCCCGGGGGAGGCGTCCTCGGGCGTGCCGGCGGGCGACTGTGACGACGCCGCGCCCGCGGTCAACCCCGGCGCCACCGAGCGCTGCAATGGCCTGGACGACGACTGCGATGGCGTGGTGGACGGTGCGCGCGCCGTGGATGCGGTGGACGCGTGGCCCGACGCCGACGGCGACACCTTCGGCGATTCGGCCCTGCCCGGGCGGGACTGCACGGTGCCGCCCGGCCACGTGCTGGTCGCCGGTGATTGCGACGACGCCGCGTCGGACACCTTCCCCGGCGCGCCCGAGGCCTGCGACGCGCGAGACAACGACTGCGACGGCACCGTGGATGATGGCGCCCCGGCGGACAACACCTGGCATCCCGACGCCGACGGCGACACCTTTGGGGACCCGGGGGGCGCGGTCGCCGCCTGCCTCGCCCCGGGGGCGGGCCACGTCCGCGACGGCACCGACTGCGACGACACCGCCTCCGACGTCTTCCCCGGCGCGCCAGAGCAGTGCAATGGCCGCGACGATGACTGCGACGGCGGCGTCCCGGGGGAGGTCGATGGGGACGGCGACGGCCTCGCGCGATGCGCCGGAGACTGCGTGGACGCCGACCCGGCGGTGCGGCCCGGCGCCGCCGAGGTGGCCGATGGCAAGGACAACGACTGCGACGGCGCGGCCGACGAGGGCACGACCGCGGCCGATGACGACGGAGACGGCTTCTCCGAGGCGGAGGGGGACTGCGACGACGGAGACCCGGCCCGCTTCCCCGGCGCCCCGGAGCGCGGCGGCGGCGGCGACGACGACTGCGACGGCGTGACGGACGAGGGCCTCGACACCCACGACGACGACGGCGACGGCTTCTCCGAGGCGGACGGCGACTGCGACGACGCGACCCGCGCCCGCGCCCCCGGCGTCGCCGAGCTGTGCACCCTCGAAGGCCAGCCAGAGGTGGACGAGGACTGCGACGGCGCGGTGGACGAGGGCTGCGCGCCGGCCGCCCCCAAGGCCCGCGGGGGCTGCGACGCCGGCGGCGCGCCGGCCCTCCCGCTGCTGGCCCTGGCCGCCGCGCTCGGCCTCGTCGCCCGGCGGCGTCGCCCGGCGGCGGGGTTGCTCGGCGCCGCGCTCGCCGCGCCGGCCTGCCAGGACGCCGCCCTCACCGAGCTCAAGGCAGACAGCCCGCCCGTGCCGACGCCCGCCTGGCTGGACTTCGGCGCCCAGGAGACCGGCTCCGTCACTCCGCTCTCGCTGAGCCTGCGCAACCCGGGCGCGATCGACCTCACCGTCACCCGCGCGCGCGTGGAGGGCGCGCCGGGCGTGTCCCTCGACGCGCCGGTCCCGCGCACGGTCCTCGCCGAGTCGGGAGACCGCGAGGGTGGCGACTACCTGGATCTCTCGCTCACGTTCGCGCCCACGGCCGATGGGGTCGCGGATGGGGCGCTGGTGCTCGATCTCGCCGGCGCCGACGCGGACGCCCTGCGGGTGCCGATCTTCGCCGTGGCGGGCCCGGCCGTGTTGTCGACCGCCCCGCAGGTGCTCGACTTTGGCGAGGCCGCGCCGGGGGCCGCCCGCGCGTTGCGCCTGCAAAACAGTGGGTCCGTCTCCGTGGCGCTGGCGGAGCTGGGTCTCCCTCCCGGGCTGGTCGCCGACGGCTCCGCCGCCCTGGCCCGGCTCGCCCCGGGAGAGGCGATGTCCCTCACGGTGGCCTGGGAGGGCGGCGCGCCGGTGGACGACCTGCTCCGCTGGGTGACGGCCGGCGGGGCCGTGCATGAGACGCGCGTGCTGGTCGGCGCTTGCACGGAGGACCCGGTGCGGGTCGCCGACGACGACGGGGACGGCTTCACCCCGTGCGGCGGCGATTGCGACGACGGGGACCCCTCGATCGGGCCGGCCGCGCCAGAGGCCCCGGAGGACGGGCTCGACTCCGACTGCGACGGCGCCGACGACTGAGCGCCCGCCCGGCGGGACAGCGCGCGGGCGCGGGATAACGGGCGGCATGATCCGCGACGCCCTCCGCGCGGCCGCCCGTCGCCTGCTGCGGCGCGCGCCGCCC
>JBEIVK010000162.1:0-7670 GCA_040373935.1 Alphaproteobacteria bacterium | reverse complement strand
GGTCGTTCATGGGGGTTCCGTGATTCGGTGTGCTTCAGGATGACAACCGCGGTCAGGGCCGGCTGGGAGCGCTCGGTCTAATGGCGTGTTCTCTGGGAGGCAAGCTAAGTTTCGGTTCACGGTTGTACGCGTTCGCGTTAACCCCAGCGTCCCCCCTCCACCCCCGAGCCCCCATGCGCCGCGTCTTCTACACCGGCCCCGCCGCCGACCCCTCCCTCACCCTCGCGCTGCACGAGGTCCCCGAGCCGGCCTGCCCGGAGGCGGGGGTGGTGGTGGCCATCGAGGCCCGGCCGATCAACCCGGCAGACCTGCTGCTGCTGACGGGCCGGCACGTGTTCACGCCGTCGCTGCCGGCGCCGGTGGGCATCGAGGGCGCGGGGCGGGTGGTGGCCGCGGGGCTGGCGAGTCGGCACCGGGTGGGCGATGTGGTGGCCATTCCGCAGGGCGGGACATGGGCGGAGAGGCTGGCGTTTGGAGATGATGGGGTGCTCCCGCTGCCGGCGGGGGTGGACATGGAGCAGGCGGCCATGCTCTGCGTGAACCCATTCACGGCGGTGGGGCTGTTGGAGGGGGTCGCGGCGGGGGCGACCATCGCGCTGAACGCGGGGACTTCGGCGGTGTCGCGGCTGATTTTGGCGCTGGCGCGGCGGCGGGGGGTCCGGGCGCTGGCGGTGGTGCGGGACGCGGGGGCGGCGGCGGGGCTGCGCGCGCTGGGCGCCGCGGAGGTGCTGGAGGACGGCCCGGATCTGGGCGTGCGGCTGCGGGCGGCGGCGGCGGGGGCGCCCATCGTGCGGGCCCTGGACGCCGTGGCGGGTGCGGCGGCGGGGCGGCTGTTCGAGGCGGTGGCCGAGGGCGGAGAGCTGGTGGTGTACGGGCTGCTGGCCTCGGACCGCGTCGAGCTGCCGGCGGCAGAGCTGGTCTTTCGGGATGTGACGGTGCGGGGCTACTCGCGGCTGCGCGGCTACGCGGCGATGGGGGCGGCGCGCCGCGCGGCCATCGGGGCGGAGCTGGTGGCGCTGCTGGAGAGCGGCGAGGCGGTGTCGGCGGTGGAGGCGCGCTATCCGCTGGAGGCGGCGGCGGCGGCGGTGGCCCACCACGAGCGGCCGGGGCGCCGTGGCAAGATCTTGTTGGTGTCGCCGCCGGCGTGATGCGAGCTGGCGGCTCGGTTTTTCGATGGTCAAGGGGGGCGTCGCGCCCCGGGAGTGTCCCATGCAGATCGCCATTCTCGGCAGCGGCCATGTCGGCCAGACCCTCGCGGAGGGCCTGCGCGCGTGCGGCCACGCGGTCACCATCGCGAGCCGCACGGGCGACAAGCTCGCGGAGTTCGTGGCGCGGACGGGCATCCCGGAGCGCTCCTTCGCGGCGGCGGCGGCCGGCGCGGAGGTGGTCGTGCTGGCGGTGAAGGGCGACGTGGCGGAGGCGCTGGTGCGCGCGGTGGGGCCGCAGCTCGCGGGCAAGGTGGTGCTGGACACGACGAACCCCATCGCGGGCCCGCCGGTGGGCGGCGTGCTGCCCTACTTCACGGGGCCGGGGGACAGCCTGCTGGAGCGGCTTCAGGCGGCGGTGCCCGAGGGGCGCTTCGTCAAGGGGTTCAACTCGGTGGGCGCGGGCCTGATGGTGCAGCCGGCCTTGCGCGGCGGCCGGCCGTCGATGTTCATCTGCGGGGACGACCCGGCGGCCAAGGCGGTGGTGGCGGGCCTCTGCGGCGATCTCGGCTGGCAGGCCGAGGACGTGGGCTCCCGCGCGGCGGGCGGGCCGGTGGAGGCGCTGTGCCAGCTCTGGTGCGCGGCGGGCTTTTTGCGCAACGACTGGGCGCACGCCTTCGCGTGGCTGCGGCCGGGCTGATTGGGCCGGGGGCTGCCGCGCTAGTTGCGGCCGAGTGCGGCCGGAGGGTTCCAGAGTTTGCCTTTGTCCCCCTGGATGTTGGCGGCGGGCCGGACCGGCTCCCCGCGGCGCGCCTTGTCGTGCAGGCCCTGGGAGTCTTGCACGCCGTTGGCCCACCACGTCTGCCGGACGGCGTGCACGCCGACGGCCTGAAGGTTGTGGGCGTCTGCGCCGCGGTAGGGGCCGTCGTAGTCCATGTAGAGGACGTCAGCGTCGGCGTCGCGGTGGGCGCCGCTGAGGCCGAGGCGCCCGCCGCCGGGCAGCGGCTTGTGGGTGAGGGAGTCCTTGCGGTCGGCCCACGCGACATAGCGCGGCCCGCGCGGCAAGTCTGCCGCGACGTTGCCGTGGAGCTCCACGAACAGATGCTTGCGGAGCAGGGCGTCCACCTCCTTCACGGCGGCCTCCTGGGCCCCCGGGCCACCCTGTTTTGCCCGCGCCGCGACCATCTGTTGGCGAACGATGGCGATGGCCCGGCTGCCGGCGATCGTGGAGTCGCTGTACAGGATGGCGTGGACGTCCTGGGGCTCGGCCCCGGTGAGCGCCGCCTTGAGGAGCCGCACCATGGAGTCGATGAGCGCGGTGCTGCGACCGGTGTTTCGCGTGGCCATCGCGGTGGCGTAGTCGATGTTTTCGGAGCCCGGAATGGAGGGGTCCAGGTTGGTGCCGTTGTGCAGGTGCACCATGGGCTGATTCAGCTTGTCGGCGTAGTAGGCGGTGCGCGACGAGGCCATCGGCTCGGGGGTGTTGAGCCCCGGCGAGAAGAAGCGGAGGGGGCCGCCCGGCTTGGCCGCCGCGCCGGCCGCGGACGGCTGAAAGGCGTAGCGCGCCATGAGCCAGTCCCCGAAGGTCTGGCCGGCGGCCTTGGCCTCGGACATCGCGCGGTCCAGGGAGACGGCCCCGCCGCCCTTCGGATCGGTGACGGTGCCCTCGCGGCGGATGTCGCCCCCCCCGGTGCCCGTGACCCGCCCCGCGAGGTAGCCACCCACGCGGCCCGCGGTGCCAACCGCGGATTGCGCGCCGCGCAGGCGGTCTTGTTGGGCGCTGTTGGAGGCGCGACCGGGAGCGCGCGCGGCGGTGGTGGGCTGCGCGGGGGTCTCGGTGGGGCTGGAGGAGGCGCGGCGCGATTGAGACGGCACGGGACGTCCGGGGTTGGAGCCTGCTCGCCGAGCCTACCACGATCGCACGGCGCGGCGCCGGCGACGCAACCACGTCGCACCCGCCGACGCGGCCCCGGAAGCCCGGGCCGTCCGGCCCCGCTCAGGCCCGCCCGAGCCGCCGCAGCAGCGCCGCCGCCCAGGGCCCTGCGGGGGCCGGACCCCCGTCGAGCGCGGCCAGCAGGGCGCGCGTCTCGTCGCAGGGCTGCGGGGCCTCCCGGAGGACCTCGATGAGCACGGCGTCGTCGGGGGAGATGCCGCGGGCGGCGGCGGTCGCGGCGACGCGGGCGGCGAAGGCTGGGTCGCCGGGCAGGGGCTGCTCCTCGGCGGTGGGCGGGCCGAGCCGGGCGATGCCGTCGAGCACGCGGGCCTTGCGCTCGCCATAGGGCACCCGGGCGAGGGCCGCCGGGTCCAGCGGCCGGCCGATCCAGAGGTCTTGTTGGCCCATCCCGACCGGGAACTCGGTGCGGGTGTCGAGGGGCGTGACGGGCAGGCCGCCCACGAAGCGCACCGGCACGACGGGGGCGTCGACCTCGATGGCCATGTCCACGAAGGCCCCCGACATTTTCCGGGTGTCGTGGCGGGCGCTGCGCGCGCGGGTGCCTTCGACGTGCACGAGGACGCCGCGGCCGGGGGCGCGCATCTCCGCCGCCAGCTCCCCGATGATCCGCGGCAAAGAAGCCTTGTCGTCGCGATCAAAATAGGCGATGACCTTCGGGTCTTGGATGCCGGGGTACGAGAAGCAGAGCTGGATGAGCGTGCCGAGCCAGCTCTCGCGGTGCTCGGCCTTGGCCAGCGTGAGCGTGGGCACCTCCACGAGGGCGGACGCGACGATGCTGAACAGCAGCGACTCGATGCCGGTCTGGTGATTGGCGAGGTAGAGCACGCTGCGGCCGCGCAGCGCGGCGAAGGCGGCCGGGTCCTCGATGACGACGCGGCGCACGAAGCGGGAGAGCAGGCCGTAGTAGAGGTCTTCCACGGGCCATGCGGCGCCGCCGCGGTTGAACCAGCGGGCCCAGAAATCGCGGACGGGGCCCAGGTCCAGCCCGACGGGGGCCGTCGGGTCGTCCGCGGCGCAGGCGTCTTCTCCGTCGGTGAAGGCGCGCAGGCGGGGCGGGTTGAGCGGCAAGGCGGCCGGCAGGCGGCCCGGATGGACGCCCTCGCGCGCGGCCTGGTGCTCGCGGGCGACGATCTCGGCGGGGACGGTGCTGCCCCAGGTGGCGGAGACGGTGCCGGGCAGCCAGTCGGAGGCGGCCACCTCGGCGCCGGAGAGCCGCGAGACACCGTCGGCCCCGGCGCGGCTGAGGCGCAGGCCGGGAACGGGCTGCTGGGCGGCCAGGAAGGCCCGGCGGGCGGCTGGCGGCGCGCTGCCGATGGGGCCCTTGGGGAAGGTCGCCTCGATGAGCCGGGCCTGCGCGAGGACGCGGTCCCCGTCGATCCACTGGACGCGGAAGGCCGGCCGGGTGGGGCCGCCGCCGTCGCCGTCCGCCCGCGCCTCGACGCGCACCCGGCCCGCCGCGGGGAAAGGCGCGAACAGGTCGAGGGCCGACAGGAAGACCGGATAGGCCACCTGGTCGGCCGGCCACGCCGGATCCCAGGTGGAGAGGGCGTCGTGGGGCAGCGCGTGGGTCGCGCCGTCGAGCAGGCGGGGGTGGAGGCGCCCCACCGGCACGGGGCCGGGGCTCGCGTCGAGCACGGCCGAGGCGCCGCCCGGCCCGGGCACGAGCCGCTGGAGCACCTGGAAGGCCGGCCCGTGGAACAGCTGCCCGGTGGCGTAGGGATCTGCGGCCGGAGGCCCGTCGAAGGCCGGCAACGCGGGCGGACCGGCGTCGGGGGAGCCGCGCAGCACCCGGGCGGTGGCGACCTCCTCGGGGCCGGCGCCGAAGTCCACGCTGAGGCGCACGCGCACCGTGTCGGCTTTCTCATCGGTGAGCGCGGCCGTCAGCCGCACCGGCCCGGTGACCGGCACCCAGCGCCGCACCACGACGTCCCGGAGCCCGCGGATGGGGCCCGGCACCGCGGCGGCGATGCGGTCCACCAGGGTGAAGAAGGGCAGCGCGGCCACGGTGAAGGTGGGACGGTGGTCGTTCACCCAGGGGTCGGTGGTGGGGCTCAGCGCCGTCTCGGTGACCGGCGGCGGCGCCTCGTCGCCGGGGCCGCCCGGCGCGGGGGTGGAGACGGCGCGCATGCCGAGGTTCTGCGCTTCGTAGATGCGCTTTCCGTCCACCCACAGCGAGGCCCGGGCGCGGGCCCACGGGCCCCGCTCGTCCCGGCCGACCTCGGTGATCTCCACGGTCGACTGGATGAGCGCGTTCTTGGGGACGACCTGGCCGCGGTATTTCCAGGTGAGCGGGGCGCCGGTTTCAATCGGCTCGAAGCGCAGGCCGGGGGTGTCCTCCACCATGCCCTGCGTGATCATCATCCACTGCAGGAGCTGGATCATCGCCTCGATGCCCAGCGAGCCCGGCTGCACCGGGTCTTGGTAGAAGTGGGCCTTGAAGAACCACTCCGCGGAGTTGACGTCCTTCTCGGCGCGAGCGGCGCCCAGGCCGGCCTCGCCGCCCGTGGGCCAGTGGCCGGTCACCCGGTCCAGCATGCGCAGCATGGGCCGGGCGAGGCGCGCGCTGCCGCCGCACCAGCGGCTGGGGCTGCCGCGGAGGTCCACCGAGACCGTGGAGTCGGCGGTGAGGAGCGCGCTGTGGGCCGGCAGCGGCGACAGCCCGACCTGGTTCTCGAGGGCGGCCTTGGGGAAGAAGCCGAAGACCGTCGACATGGTGTAGACGGGGGCCGGGTCGTCGCCGAGGAAGCACTCCACCGCGAAGCCCTCGATGATCATGCCGGCCGACCGGCTGATCTTCGTGATCTGGACCACGGTGCGGAGCGTGCCGGCGGTGCGGAACAGCTCCCGGTGCAGCGTGCCCGTGCCGTCGAGGTTGCGGAAGCTGAGGTCCTCCTCGGTGGTGAGGGCCGAGCCGACCGCGCTGGCCAGCCAGCCGCAGGGCTGCAGCGCCGCCTCCAGCAGCACGGCGAAGGGCATGGTCGCCGTGCCGTTCTCGTTGAAGTACCAGGCGTCGGGCGGGATGTCGTAGAGGATCTCGACCGTGGGGCCCGGCTGGAAGGCGCCGAGCGGGCCGTCGAGCCGCGAGACCCGGGACATGAAGTGGTAGGGCGGACCCGGCAAGCGCGCCACCCGGCGGGTGCCGTCGAAGGGGCGGTACATCGGGCCAAAGGCCTCCGACGGCCGGCCCCAGGCGCACGCGAGCAGCGAGGCGTAGTCAAAGCGGAAGCCGTCCACGATGGCCAGCGGACGGGGTTCCTCCGGCAGATCGAGCAGCTCGGGGCGCCGGGTGAGGGGCCAATCGGGCACGAGGCGCAGGCCCACCCGCCGGGCGTGGAAGCCCTTCAGGCCGTCGCAGGTGCAGAGGAGATCCGCCCACAGCGTCGGGATGGGGCCAGCCTCGAACTCCTCGATGAAGATCTCGTAGGTGAGGAGCTTGTTCTCGGGGACGACCTGGCCGCGGCACTTGAGATCGAAGGGGGCGCCGGGCACGGGCTCGAAGCGCCAGCCGTCGCGGGAGACGGTGACGCCCATCGCCGCGAGGTAAAAGGCCATCGCCTGCAAGCAGCCCTCGAACATGAGGGTGCCCGGCATGCAGGGGTCATTCTTGAAGTGGCCGTCGAAAAACCAGTCCGACGATGCGATGTCCTGCTCAGCGCGGAGGTATCCACGGCCCCACGGGCCGCCCCGCGGCTCCAGCGCGCTCACGCGGTGCAAGAACAGCATGCGGCCGGACTGGATGCGCGGGGTCTGGGTGTGGGTGCGGCCGTAGTGGAAGGCCGGGCCGAAGCAGCCTGCGAGATCGCCCGTCGCGAAGGCGCGCACTTGGTCTGCGGAGAACGCGTTGCCGGAGAGCGGAAGCAGCGGGGCGTCGAGGCGCGGGTCTGCGACGACCTCCTGCGCCTCGGGAGACCACAGGATGCCGGCGCTGTCGGCCAGCTCGGCGTCGGTGAAGAACCCGGCCTGACCGTTGCGCACCGTGAGGCGGCGCTGCCCGTTGACCCGGCAGTCGTAATGGAAGAAGAACAGGCGGATGTCGCCCTGGCGGGCGTGGCCGTCGACGTGGATGTCGTAGCAGAGGGTGTCGCCGACTTGGGGCAGGCTGTCGTGGTAGGTGAGCGTGCAGCCGAGCAGGCGGTAGACGCGGTCCCCCGGGTGCTGGAGGTCCACCCCGAGGTACGAGATGAGCATGAGGTCCGCTTGGCCGGACTCGATCATCACGCCGGCGGGCATGCGGCCCTCGTGGAGGTACCAGGCGTCGGGGCGGACGTCGGTCTCCGTCCAGATGGTGCCGGTGCCCATCGACCCTGGCACGGCGTCCAGGCCGGTCATCCGGTCGGCGAGGAGCAGCGGAGGCTCCGGCATCCGACACTGGCGGGCGTAGCCGTCTTGGGGGCGGAACAGCGGGCCGTAGATGGTGCTGATCTCTCCGCGGGAGTGGACCAGCAGGCCCTCGCGGCCCAGGGTGAGGCCGCGGGGCGCCGGGGAGCCCGGGTCCGCCGACGGGGCGCGGAGCGCGGCGCGGGGGGCGGGGGCGGGGGCGGCCGGACCGGAGGCGACGACGGGGGCGGGCG
>JBEIVK010000324.1:0-4946 GCA_040373935.1 Alphaproteobacteria bacterium | reverse complement strand
GACGGGGGAACCGCCGTCATCGGCCGGCGGCGCCGTCCAGGCCGCGGCGGTGCACGCGGCGACCCCGGCGGGGCCCAGGGGCATCTCCCGCGCGACGATGAGCACGGCGGGCGCCTCCACGCGCAGCCCGGGCGGGGCGGCCGGTGGCGGGGGCAGGTCCGGGGCGTCGATGTCGATGGCGCGCAGCCAAGCGGGGCCCGGGGTCAGCACGGTGCGCGGGCCCGCGCCGTCGCCCGGGCGCAGGGCGACCGCCGGGTAGACATTCGGGCGGAAGCAGTCCACGTAGCCGCGCGGCGGGCGGATCTCGTGGGCGTGCACCCGCTCGGCGCTGCGAAAGCCGGCGCGGGCGATCAGCGGGTCGTTCAGGCCGAAGACGTCGATGACGGGCAGCGGGAACAGGAACCACCCGGCGCCGGCGGTGCCCAGGTCCACCACGGGGATGTCTGCCAGCAGCGGGCCCGGGTCCGTCGTCAGGTCCACGGCCGCCGAGCCGCCGACGAAGCGCGCGCCCACGACGCTTCCGCCGTCGATGAGGCGGCCGCGGGCCACCGAGCCGTGGGCCGGCAGGCGCCGGGCCTGCACCGCGCCGAAGACCCGGTGCTCGGCGTGGCGCACGGCGATCATCCGCGGGATGAGCCAGGATTGCAGGGCGTCCCACGCGCCGGCCCACGGCCCCGCCCACGGCAAGCGAGGCGACACGGGCTCCACGAGCGCGTGGGTCAGGCCGCGGGTGTCGAGGCCGCGGGTGAGCAGGTGGTGGGTCCACGGGATCGGCCAGGACAAGGCGACGAGCAGCGCGCCCGCCATCAGCCCGGCGCGCGGCGCCGGCACGGCGAAGGGCAGCGCGCACACCGCCGCGGCCCAGCCCGCCCACAGCACGGGCAGGAAGATGCGGTGCTCGAAGTGGTCCCCGCCGACATCGAGCACGTAGTACGCGGCGTGGGCGCCGACGGCCCCGGCGACCAGCAGCAGGCCGGGCGCGGGGCGGCGGGCGCGCAGCCCCAAGGCCCAGAGCGCAGGCCAGGCGAACGCGGCGTATTCGAGCGCGAAGAGCGCGAAGTGCCGCAGACCGGCGGCGGGCCACGCCTCCCCCACCTTCGCGTAGTACGGGTTCGGCAGCCAGACGCCGTAGGTCGCCCGCCGCCAGAGCAGGTGGGCCAGCGCGGGCAGGAAGCCGAGCAGGGGCACGAGCGCCTCGCGGCGGTGGCGGGCGATCAACCAGAGCGCGGTGAGCCCGCCGTAGAGGAGGCCGTCCGGCCGGGTGAGCACGAGCAGGCCGGCCCAGAGCCCGAGGCCCAGCGGCTGCCCGCCCAGCGCGGCGCGGGCCCAGGCCGCGAGCAGCGCCACCCACAACGCGGTTTCCAGGCCGGAGGAGGCCCAGGCGAAGACCGTGCAGTTGGTGAGCGGCAGCGCGAGGCCGAGCGCGAGGAGACCGACGCGGTCCGGGGCCCAGGCGGGCGGCAGCGGCGCCGACTCGACGATGCGGCCGACGGACCACGCCGTCCAGCCGACGCAGAGCAGCGACAGCACCGGCGCGGCGGCTGGCGGGGCGACGCCGAGGACGGACCAGACGCCATCCAAGGTCAGCACCCACAAGAAGCTGGAGTAGCCTTCCACCGTGGGGAAGGGCGGGGGGTTCCACGTGTAGCCCCAGCCGGCGTGGCGCGCGGCGACGTAGCGGAACGCGATGTAGGCGTCGTCGCACAGGAACCAGAACTCGCGCCAGCCCACGACGAGGGCGGCGGCCGCCAGCAGCCAGACGAGCCAGCGGCGCCGGTCGGCCGAGACGGTGTCCATGCCTGACGGTACTCTGCCCCGCGGCGCGCTGTCAACGCGGCGCCACGGGGGGCGGACCCCGGCGCCACGCCCACGCCCACCCCTCGACACCGCGGTGTCACCGTGGAAGGATGCGACAGGGAGGCGCCGATGCGGGCTCCGTTCTGGATGGTGATGTGCGTGGCCTGCGCGGACGGGCCGGCGAAGCGGGCGCCGGACGTCGACGACACCGCGCCCGGCGGCGGGGACTGCCCGGGCCCCGGCCAGGTGGTCGCCCGCGAGATGGCAGCCGGCGAGGGCCTGCCCGGCGAGCTGGCGGTCGGTGCGGCCGGCGACTTCCTGCTGCAAAACGAGCACGCCGCCTTCGTCATCACGCGGCCCGGCGCCAACAGCACGTACTACCACTATGGTGGGGTCATCGCCGATGCGGTCGCGATGGACGGCTGCGCGCCGCGCGGCGAAGACCAGCTCGACGAGGTCGGCATCGTCCTGCTCGACATCGACCTCGCGGGCATCACGTCTTCCAATGTCCGCGCGTTTCAGGGCACGGCGGCGACGGTCCTCTCCGACGGCGCAGACGGCGGCCCGGCGGTCGTCCGCGTCACGGGAGTGGACGCCACCTATTGGCTGGTCGAGTACACCCTCATCGCCGAGGCGGTGGGCGAAGGCGGCCGCGCGCGCTCGACGCCCTACGGCATCGAGGCGCAGATCGACTACATCCTGGAGCCCGACAGCCCGGTGCTGCGCGCCGAGCTCACCCTCACCAACACCGGCACCGGCCGCGTCTCCCTCGCATCCGCCGCGCTGCTCAGCTTCGGCCCGCCGATGGACCTCTGGGGCTACGCGCCCCAGCGCATCTCGGCCGCCGGCTTCGACCTCGGCTTCGGCATGCCCTGGCTGGTCGCCACGGGCGGCGGGGAGGCCCTCGCGTATGGCGTTGAGGCGGGGCAGCTCGCCTACATCGGCATCAGCGGCATCGAGGTCGCCGTCGATGTGGCGCAGGTCCTCTCGGACCCGATGAACCCGGGCCCGGGCGAGTCCGCCACGCGGTCCTTCTTCTTGGCGGTGGGCGGCGCGGGCGGCAGCTCGGCCACCGCCCCGCTGCTGGCCGCCAACCCGGCGCCCATCGTGGGGCAGACCCCTCGGGTGGTCGCGCTCGCGGGCGCCGTGCGCGGCCCGGACGGGGACCCGGTGCCCGGGGCGCGCGTGGCCATCGAGGCGCGGGCGCCGGGGGCGGACTGGGGGGTGCTCGACGAGGCGACAGCCGCCGGGGACGGGTCCTTTTCGGCCAGCCTCCCGGTGTTTGGAGACGCCTGGGAGTGGCGGGTGCGGGCCCGCGCGGACGGCCGCGCCGACAGCGCACCGGTGGCGGTGGTGCCGGAGGGCCCGCCCGTGGAGGTGGCGATGGGCGCTGCGGGGGCGCTCGCCTTCGCGTTCGAGGACGACTCCGGCGCGCCCAGCCCGGCCCGGGTCGTGCTGGAGCCGCTGGATGGCGGCGCCCGGGTGGATCTCTGGCTCGTCGGCGCGGGCCTCGCCCCGGTGCCGCCGGGGGCTTACGCCTGGACGGCCACCCGCGGCTACGAGTACGCCCCGCAGCGCGGCACCGTGGAGGTCCCGGCGGGGGGCAGCGCCGCCCTCGACGCGACGCTGGTGCGCCTCATCGACACCTCGGGGTGGGTCTCGGTCGACACGCACGTCCACACCTCCGACAGCGCGGACAGCCGCATCCCCGTCGCAGACCAGCTCGCCCACGCCGCGGCCCACGGCCTCGACATCGTCGTTCACACCGAGCACGAGGGCATCTTCGACCGCTCCGCCGTTCCCGAGACGGCCGGGCTCGGGGCCTTCGTCGCCAGCATCCCCGGCGAGGAGGTCACCGCCACCATCCCCGAGCACCTCACCATGTTCCCCGCGGCCTCCGACGGCACGCCGCGCGGCGGCATCGTCGAGTGGTACGGGCGCGACCTGGACGAGCTGTTCGGCCTCATGCGGGCCCGCAGCGGCGGCGGGGTGAACCTCCTCAACCACCCCGGCTACCTGGACTTGATCGGCTGGGACCGCCTTCTCGCGCAGCCCTCTCTGGACGACCCGACGCTCCTCGGCCTCGCCCCCGACGCCGCGCTGTGGAGCTGGAACTTCGACGGCGTCGAAGTGATGAACGGCCACTCCAACATCTTCGCCGATGGCAACCGTCGCTTCGACAACTGGATGAGCATGGTGAACGCCGGGCACCCGGTCGTCGCCGTCGGCTGCAGCGACGATCACAGCGGGTGGGAGGTGGGCTTCCCGCGCAGCTATGTGCCGGCCGGCTCCGATGCGCCCGCCGAGGTGGCGGTGGAGGAGGTCGTCGACGCCTTTCACGGCGGCGAGGTCCTCTCCAGCGCGGGGGCCTTCACGCGGGTTGCCCTCGCGGATGGGACGGGCATGGGCGGCCTGAGCACCGTCACGGCGGGCGAGGTCTTGCTCGATCTCCACGTCGAGGCGCTGCCCGAGATCGATGTCCAGTGGGTGTCGGTCTTCGTCAACTGCGACGAGGTGGCGGTCGTCCCTGCGACGGACGCCGGCGGGGTCGTCAAGCTGAGCGAGGCGGTGCGGATCGCCCTTCCCACCGAAGAAGACGCCCACATCGTCACGGCCGCCTTCGGGGCTGCGCGCCTGCCCCTCGGGCTGCCGCAGTACGACGCGCGCCGCGTCCCGCGCGCGCTGACCAACCCGATCTATGTCGATACAGGCGGTGACGGGCAGTTTTCTGCGCCGGGGGGGCGCGAGTGCGCGGTGCGCCTCAACGGCGTCTCCGCTGGCCCGGACTGAACAACGGCCGCGAGGCGTGGTAGCATGGGCCATCCGAGAGGAGAAACCCATGCGAGTTCCGGTGCTGGGCTGCGTCGCGGCCCTGATGGCGTCCTGCACGACTGAAACGGTCCAGAAGAGCTGCGACCAGGGCTTCGGCCTTGCCGCAGACGGCGACTGCTACCCCCTCGCCGACGCGGCGTGCCAGGACGGCTACGGCCGCGCGGCGGATGGCAACTGCTACCCCATCGCCACCGAGGCCGACGCCGACACCGACGCCGACACCGACGCCGACACCGACGCCGACACCGACGCCGACACCGGCGCGCCGCCTCCCTGCGCCACCAGCGTCACGATCTCGGGCACCTTCCGCACCAGCG
>JBEIVK010000628.1:0-2804 GCA_040373935.1 Alphaproteobacteria bacterium | reverse complement strand
CGAGCTGGACGGCGGCGCGCAGGCCTGGGGCGGCCGACCAGCCCGGGGGCAGCGCGTCGAGGTGCGCGGCCGCGGACGCGGCGTCTCCGAGCGCCAGCGCGGACTCGGCGGCCAGCACGGCGGCGCGCGCCCGAACGGCGTCCGTCTGGGCGGCGGCGTGGAGCCGCCCGGCAGCGTGGGCGGCTGCAACGGCATCCCCGGCGTCGTAGGCGGCCTGTGCGGTGGCGAGATCGCCCAGCAGGGTGTCATCGGCGCGCGACAGGGACTCCTCGCGGGCGGCCCGCAGGCTGAGCCACAGCACCCACCCGGCCACGGCGAGCAGCGGCGCGCGGCCGGTCACGATCGCGCCGACGAGCCCCGTCCCGGCGACCGCCACGCTCACCCGGGCCGCCCAGCGCTGGCCGGCCCCGGGCGCCCCCCACTCGACCAGCGCGCCGAGGGCCTGTGCGCCGTCGAGGGGCAGCACCGGCAGCAGGTTGAGGCCGCCCCAGACGAGGTTCACGAGCACGCCATCCAAGCGACCTCGGCGGGCGCGCCGGGCGGCAGCAGGGCGTGCGCTGCGAGGGCCGCCGCACCGAGCAGCCCGCCAGCGAGCGGGCCGGCGAGCGCCACCGCGAGGCGCTCCGGGGCGCGCGGGGGCCGCGGCGGCCGCCAGCGCGTCAGCCCGCCGAAGGCCTGCAGCTCGATCTCCGCGGGATACCCGAAGCGGCGCACGGCGAGCGCATGGCCCAGCTCGTGCCAGAGCATCGAGAGCGCGAGCACGGCGAGCCACGCAGGGGCCCGGGCCGGACCGTCTGCGAGGAGCGCGAACGCGCCCATCCCCAGCCAAAAGCCGGGCTGCACCTGCACCGGGATGCCCCACAGCCGAAAGCGCGCCCCCGCGCGGAGGCGCGCCCATGCGCCGGGCGGCTCAGTACTTGACGGAGCAGCCATAGGGCTTCTGCCGGGCGAAGGGCGCCGGCTGGCCCGCCGTGACGGCCGCCAGGACGTCTTCGGTGTAGGGGCGCTTGGTGCCGCCCTCGGCGTTGCCGAGGGGCGCGTTGTCGTAGGCGCCGACGTAGGCCACCGTGCCGTCCGGGGCCACCACGACCATCTGCGGCGTGGTCTTGGCGCCGTACGCCCGCCCAACGGCCCCCGTCTCGTCCAAGAAGACCCGGGGCGCGAGCTTCCAGTCCTCGCGGGCCTCGCGGTTCGTGTCCAGGCCGCTGCCCGACGAGCCGGGCTTGTTGCTGTTGATGATCAGCCACTCGACGCCCTTGCCCACCCAGGCGCGGGACACGTCCGAGAGCCCCGCGCGGTCGTAGGCGTACTCGACGAAGGGGCAGTCCGGGTTGAACCACTCCAGCACGACCGTCTTGCCCTTGAGCGCGCTCAGGGTGACGGGCTTTCCGTCCACGTCTGCGAGGGTGAAGTCGGGGGCCGGCTTGCCCGGCTCGGCGACCTGGCCGGCGGCGCTGGCGGCGAGCGGTGCGGGGTTCTGCGGTGCGGCGGGCGGGCTGCTCTGCGCGCTGCTGCACGCGGCGAGCAGGGCGACGGCGAAGGGGGCGATGCGCGGCATGGGAGGGCTCCTGGGGCGGGTCTACCGGGCGGCGGCGCCGACGCAAGCCTCGGGCGACGCCTCGGCGGCTGCCTCTCGCCCCATCGAGGACTCCCCGGTCATGATGCGCACCGTATGGCCCAGGCGCCGCCACACGCTCTCTTGCACGTAGGGAACGCCGTGCGCGGCGCAGAGCGCCCGCAGCTCCGGCGCTGCGCGGGCGTAGGCGCGCATCGGCAGGTCCGGCCAGAGGTGATGTTCGATCTGGTAGTTCAGGTAGCCGTGCAGGAAGTCGTTGACCGCGCCGCCCGTGCGGAAGTTGGCGGACCCCCGGATCTGCCGCCACGCGAAGGCCGCCTTGCCGCGCGCCGGCGTGTCGAAGCGAAGGAGGTCCGGCCCCGCGTGGTTGGGCACGATGACGAGGAAGGCGTGCGCGTTCACGAGCAGCTCGGCGAGCACGCTGTTCGCCAGCGCGGCCAGCGCGGCCTCGACCCCGAAGGGCAAGAACACAGCCGGGAACACGACGAAGTGCACGAGACCATACGGCAGCAGACTTTTGAGCCAGAGGTCCCGGCCGGCCGGCCGCCGCGGGTCCCAGGTCCACGCGTTGCGCGGCAGGCCTTCCCGGGCGTCGGCCGCGCGGTGCAGCTCGGCCAGGGTGTTGGGCGCGTAGTACACCCAGCGCCAGGTCAACGCGAAGAACACGACCACCGCGCGCTTCAGGGCGACCGGCCAAGGCGCCGCCCGCAGCCAGGAGAGGTTCTCTTCGACGAGGTCCGGGTCCCGCGCCTCGTTGAGGCGGTAGTGGTGGAGCTGGTTGTGCTCGTGCTTCCAGGCCGCGGGCACCAGCCAGTCGAACCAGTCCACCGCACGGCGCCAGCCCTCGCCGAAGGCCCGCCCGGCCGGCCCGCCCACGCGGTCGTAGCCGCGGTGTGCGACGTGGTGCCCGACCATCGTCCACCGCGCGAAGCGCCCGAGCGAGAGGGCCACCACCGCGATCGGATTGGGCCCGAAGGCGGCGGCCAGCACGCCCAGCGCCGTCAGCGCTCGGCCTGCCGCCGCCACCCGGCGAAGGTGCGCGAGGTCTCCCGCCGGGTCGACGTCCCGCTGGGCGCGGCCCAGGGCATCCACGGCGTCGAAGAAGGCGGCGGGAGGCAGCGGCGTGGCGGTGCTCATCCGCCCGCTGTATCCAGCGCGCCCGCCGGCCGCGCCGCTGCGGCCACCGCGCGATCGATGGCGCGCGTGCCCTCCAGGTCCACCGCGCGGG
>JBEIVK010000785.1:0-2077 GCA_040373935.1 Alphaproteobacteria bacterium | reverse complement strand
CGCCCAGCGCCCGGTGCGGGCGGACAGGAAGGGGGCGTTACGGGGGAAACCTTGGTTGCCCCCGTCCCCAGAGCCATCGCCCGCGCCGTGGGGACTAGACCGTCCCCTCCACGAACGGCACCTCCAGCACCTTCTCGTGCGGGATGGGCCCATGCCCGAACCAGCCGCCTTCGCCGAAACACTCGCCGTGATCTGCCGTGACGATGATGCGCGTGCCCGGCGGACACGCGTCGAAGAGCGCCTCCAGCGCGCGATCGCAATGCGCCGCGGAGCGGACCTGGCGGCGGCGCAGCAGATCCAGCCGGGCAGCGTCGAAGGCTTCGGCCGCCTCGGAGGCGTGGACCGGGGCGCCGGCGGCGAGGCGCCGAAAGACGCCGTGGACGCCGTGGAGCTTCGGCCAGTGCGCCTCCGGCTCTTCGGCGGTGGCGTAGGGGTAGTGGGTCTCTCCGGCGTTCACCAGCCAGAACCAGGGCCGCCCGCCATCAAAGCGCAGGCTGGCGAGCAGGGCGGGGAGGTCGTTGTGGCGCTCGGCTTGGGTGTAGTCGTCGAAGGCACGGTTGAGCGGGGTGGCGGGGTTGAGCGTGGGGAGGCTCACGCGGGCGCCGGTCTGGTAGCCGTGGGCTTGGAGCCAGCGGGGAAGCCAGAGATCCGGGAGCATCGCGCCCCAGCCGGCGGCGGGCAGCCCGAGCCGTGGAGCCCAGGCGCCGAGGTCGTCCCGGTAGACCTCGTGGGCGACGACGCCGGTGGGCGCGCGGTGCGGGAGGAGGCCCGTCAGAAGGGCGTAGTGGCTGGGGGCCGTCCAGGTGGCGTAGGTGAAGCGGCGCTCGATGGGGCCGAGGCGGGGCAGCACGCGGGGCTGCGCGGCCAACAGGCTGTCGTAGCGGAGGCTGTCGAGGATGACGACGACGACGTGGCGGGCGCCGTCCGGCGGGTCCGGGCGTGGCGCCGGGCCGTGCGGGGCGGCGGCGAGCGGGTGTGCCGCACGGCGCCCGCGGCCCTGGATGCGGGTGAAGAGGTCGTCGCTCACCAGGCGCCGGGCAGCAGGAAGACGCGGCCGGCGTCGGTGGCGCCGGCCGGGTCGTCCAGCTGCGCGCCGATGAGGAGGTCCGGGGCGCCGTCGCCGGTGATGTCGCCGGGTGACGCGAGGGCGCCACCGAAGAGGCCGTTCGTGTCGTCGCCAGCGAGGGAGAAGGCGGCGGCGCCGAGGTCCATCGCGCCCGCGAAGGGCCCGCGGACAACGGCGACAGCGCCAGCGTTGGAGGCCTTCTGGTCGTCCACGCAGGCGCCGATGGCGATGTCGGGAGCGCCGTCGCCGTCGAGGTCTCCCGGGGCGGCGAGCGCGCAGCCCGCGCGGTCGTCCGTGTTGACGCCGATGAAGGAGGCGAGGGCGTCGTGGAGGGTGGAGTCCTCGTCCAGCGGGCCGCGCAGCAGCCACGCCCCGCCCGCCGCGTTGCCGCCGCGGTCGTCCTCCGGGGCGCCGACCAGCACATCGGCGTAGCCGTCGCCGTCGATGTCTCCGGCGCTGGCCACGGCGTAGCCGGCTTGGTCGCCGGCGGTCAGGCCGCGCAGGCGCGCGCCGGCGTCGCCCAGGCTCAGCACGCCGCGGGGCCGGCCGAACACGACGTAGGCCGCGCCGGTGTAGACGCCGCTCCCGTGCTCGTAGGGCGCGCCGACGAGGAGGTCTTCGGTGCCGTCGCCGTCGATGTCGCCGCCGTTGGCCACCGCCCAGCCCGCGTGGTCTCCCGGCAGCTCGCCGGTGAGCTTGGTGTCGGCCGACCACAAGCGGAACGCGCCTTCGACCGGGCCGTCGACGATGTAGGCGGCCCCCGCATCGGCGCCGCCGGCGTCCTCCAGGTAGGCGCCGACCGCGAGGTCCGGGGAGCCGTCCCCATTGGCGTCGAGCCCGGCGACGGACCATCCCGCGCGGTCTCCGGCCACTTCGCCGATGAGGATGGCCTCGGCGCTGCTGAGGCTGACGTCGCCCGTGATGGGGCCGAGCACGAGCCAGGCGCCGCCGAAGAGCACGCCGGCCTGCGCGCGGTCGTAGCCGCCGACGAGGAGGTCGGGGAAGCCGTCG
>JBEIVK010000928.1:0-1694 GCA_040373935.1 Alphaproteobacteria bacterium | reverse complement strand
CCTCCGCGGCCATCCCGGCCCTCGAGGCCACGGACCTGGAACGGCTGCGCTCCCTCCTCCAACACACGGCCGCCCAGACCGCCAATCCGAGCCCCGGCCTGCCCGCCACCGGCGCTGTTCCCGAGGTCACCGCGGGGGGCACCCGCTCGTTCGGTGACTCGATCCTCCAGGGAATGATGAGCTTCCGCTCGGAGTACCAGGAATCGGTCAAGTCGATCAACCATCGGCTCGAGGGCGTCTCCCGGAACGAGATGGCCGGGCTGAATAATTTCTCCGAGATCCTGAGCCTCCAGGTCGACATCGGCAAGTGGTCGATGTCCGTGATGGGCGTGGACAACGCCACCAAGGCGGGCACGAACACGATCAAGGAGCTGAGCCGCGGCTGAGGTCGCGTCCACCCACCGGTCCGTCCTTCCCCAGCCGGCCTGCGGCCGTCTGGGCCCGCTTCCGCCTATGCCGCGCTTCCGACCCCTCCTTTCCCCGGCCCGCCTGCTCCGCGCCACCACCGTCGCCCTCTGCCTGCTGCTCACCGGCTGCGGCAAGGTCGCCCTCTTCTCCCAATTGGAGGAGGTCGAGGCCAACGAGATGCTCGCCATCCTCACGCCCCGGGGCATCGCCGCCACCAAGGAGGCCGGCAAGGAGGACAAGTGGGTGCTCAAGGTGCCGGTGGACGATTTCGCGCGCGCCGTCGACCTGCTCAAGGCCCAGGGCTACCCGCGCGAGAAATTCACCAAGATGGGCGAGGTCTTCCAGAAGGCCGGGCTCGTCAGCTCCCCGACCGAGGAGCGCATCCGCTATATGTACGCGCTCTCGCAGGAGATCGCCGACACGTTGACGCAGATCGACGGCGTGACCCACGCCCGCGTGCACATCGTCATCCCGAACAACGACCCGCTCGCGGACAAGATCACGCCGTCCTCCTGCGCCGTATTCATCCGCTACCGCCAGGGCTTCGACCTCGAAAGCCTCGCGCCCCAGCTCAAGAACCTCGTGACCCGCAGCATCGAGGGCCTGAACTACGACAACGTCACGCTTGTCCTCGTGCCCTCCGCCGTCGCGCCAGTGACGCCTTCCCCGGCCCCCGAGGCCCGGCCGGCCGATGCCACGGCCCCCACTTCGCCCCGCCACCTCGCGGTGACCGCCGCCGTCGCGCTCGTGGCGGGGGTCCTCGGCTGGTTCCTCCAGCGCACCCTCTCCCGTCGCGCCGCCAAGCAGCCCGCCGCCGCATGAGCGCCCCCGTCTGGCTCGGCCGCCTGCTCCGGGGGAACCCGGAGCTCTACCGCCAGATCTACGACTGGAACCTTTACCCGCACCGCTGGGCTCGGCCGGAGTGGCTGGCCACCGCACCCGGCTTGGCGCCCGGCGTCATCCAGGCGCTCGAGCGCACGGAGCGTGGCCGCGACCGGCTGAGCCGCCACGGGCGCGCGGCCCTCGGGTTGACGGACACGTTCTGGGACTTCGAGCCCCGTCCCCGCCGGCTGGCGCTGCTGCCCGCCACCACTCTGGAGCGGCTGGCCCGGTTCGCCGGCGCCGTCTGGCATTGGCAGGGCCTGAGCCGGATGGTCTCCCAGCGCGACCACCGGGCCGTGACCGACCGCATCGGCACCGACGCCCACGCCTTTGCCCTGCGCCGCGGCCGCGCCCTGCTCGGTCCGGCCGGCCTGCCCGTCCCGACCGGCCCGGTGAAAACGGAT
>JBEIVK010000017.1:0-17011 GCA_040373935.1 Alphaproteobacteria bacterium | reverse complement strand
GGCGGCGCAGGCGAGGCAATCGAAGGGGCCGGGCTCGAAGCGGTCGCACGCGCGCCCGGGGCCGTCGACCCGCGGTCGGCCGGGCGCCGCGTGGCAGCGCAAGACCTTGGGGCCGGGACCGGCCGGCTGAGCCCATGCACAGCCGGCGCAGGTGGCGTCGGCGGGCCCCCAGGGCCGGCCGACCGGGTGGGGGCCGCCCGGGTTAGCGACGACGGCAGAGAGGGGGGCGCCCGTGAGCATCGTGGACCGGGTGGTGGCGATGGTGGTGGCGGAGCTGCGCGCCGATGGGCGGCTGCTCTTCTACCCCGGCGCCGACGTCGACGCCGTGCAGGCGCGGGTGGTGGCGCGGGTGCACGCGGCGCCGAACCACGCGCACATCGGGCGGGTGCTGCTGGACGCGCTGGCGGCAGACGACGGCGTCGAGGAGGTCTTCGCTGCCGAAGAGGATGTCGTGCACCTGCTGAACCACGCTTACGGCTGAGCGCGGGGCGCGGATGCGCAGAGCGCGGCCTCCCAGGAGGGCGCGACGCCGCCAAACGCCGCAAAGAAGGCGGAAGCGTCGAGGACGGACCGCGCAGGCCGCGGCACGCCGGCGAAGTCTGCGCGGCGGGCAGGCGCGGCGCTGCGCAAGGAGACGCCCGCGACGGCGGCGCCGAGCGCGACCCAATCCCAGGCCGTCGCGGCGCCCGCGGGCGCGAGGTGGAACAGCCCCGACGGGCCGCCCGGGGCGCAGGCGTCGAGCAGGCGGGCAGCGACCCACGGCGCCGGGGACGGCACGCCCACTTGATCCGTCACGAGGCGCAGCGGGGCGCCCGCGCGGAGGCGGGCGAGGGCGCCGGCGAAGAAGCCGGGGCCGGACCAGGCGTACACCCACTGAACCCGCACGACGACGGCGCCGGCGGCGAGGGCGGCCTCCTCGCCGGCGCGCTTGGACGCCGCGTAGACCCCGCGGGGCGCCGGCGGGTCCCCCGGTTGCAGACGGTGGCCGGGGACATCGGGCCCCGCCAGCACATAATCCGTGGAGACATGCACGCAGCGCACCCCGGCGCGCGCGCAGGCGGCGGCGAGAAGCCCGGGGGCAACTGCGTTCACGCGGGCGGTGGCCGCCGGATCTCGCTCGGCGGCGTCCACCCGCGCCTCGGCGGCACAGTTGAGCACGGCGGAGGGCCGATGGGCGTCGAGCGCGCGCGCGATCGCGAGCGGGTCGGTGATGTCCAGGTGGGAGCGCGGCAGACCGCGCGCCCGCGGGTCGGCGGCGGCAGCGGCGCCCAGGAGGCCCCCGGCGCCAGTGACGAGGACCGCGCCGGTCATTCCGCGGGGCCGACGGCGCCCCGCCGCGGCCCACCCGCGCCGCAGGGGCCGGGGTCGGGGTCGGCATCGGCGTCCGCGTCCGCGTCGGAGCCACCGTCGGCCTCAGCCGCCAGGGCGTCCTCGCCGGGGACGGCCGTGGCGAGGACCGCCGTGAGCGCGGCCTGCAGACCGGCCACCTCCGCCGCGAACGAGCGCCGCGCCCACCACCGCGGCACGGCGACCATCGCCCCCACCCACACGAGCAGCGCGACCGCGTAGCCAGGCGCGCTGGCGAGGGCGACCAGACCGGCCACGGCCAGCGGGGCCGCGAACAGGCTCGCCAGCTCACCCAAGAACCCGGCTTGCGGGTGCGGGCGCAGGCTCACCCGCAGCCGGCTCCCGCCGGGAGCCGCTTCGAAGGCGCCCCGCGCGATGGGCGCCCACGGGCTGATGGAGGACACGTGGGGCACCCGCGCCAGCCGCACGCGCGCCGGGCCGACCTCGCCGAAGAAGGGCAGCGCGGTGGCGGGGGCGCCGAGCGCACGCACGATGGCGCCGCCGCCGCTCAGCCGCGCCACGAGCCGAAAAGGGGCCGGATACACGGCCGTCGATGCGCGCAGACGGACGACGGCGACCGCGGGCGGCACCGCCGCGTCCACCTGCCAATCCACTTGGAGCTGCGGGCCCAGCAGGCCCATGGCGGCACCTCGGATCAGCGCGGGGCGGGGCCGTCCCAGACCGCAGCGCGGCCTTCGCCGTGGCCGAGGCGGGACTTGTCGAAGTGGCGGAGCGCGTGGCAGGCCCGGCGCTTCTCGATCTCGCACAGGCAATCCTGCCCGCTGCCGCCGCAAGAGCCCTTGAGCGCCCGATTGCTGAGGATGACGCCGAGCGACATCGCGCCCATCGCCAGCACCATGAACACGAACACCAGCAGCAGCGTGGTCATCGGCGGCCCTCTCCGTCTGCGCCCGTAACCGACTGGCGCCGGGCCTCCCAGGCCGGGGAGACGGTGGTGCGGAACCCGCCCCCCGCCGCCCGCACGACGAACAGCGCGGGAAGGCCCTCGCGGCGGGCCATCTCGGCCCCCTCTTCTGGACCGGCGACCATCAGCGCGGTGGCCCAGGCGTCGGCGGCCCCGGCCGTGGGCTGGATGACCGTCACGCTCGCCAGCCCGTGGGTGATGGGGCGTCCCGTGCGCGGGTCCAGGGTGTGGGAGAGACGCTGGCCGCCCTCTTCGCGGTAGTTGCGGTAGTCGCCGGAGGTGGCCAGGGCCCCCGTGCCCAGCTCCACCACCTCCAGGGCGTCGACCGCGCCGCCGTCCGGGCGCTCGATGGCGATGCGCCACGGCTCGCGGCTGGCGTTGGTGCCCCGCGCGCGCACCTCGCCGCCGATCTCGATCATGTAGTCCCGCCAGCCATCCGCCTCCAAGGCCTCCGCCAACAGGTCGGCGGCGAAGCCGGGGGCCACCGCCGCGAGGTTCAGCTCCACCTCCGGCCGGGCCTTCTGCAGCGTGCGCGCCGCCGGCTCCCAGACCAGCAGCCGCGAGAACCCCACCCGCTCTTGCAGGCCGGCGATCTCCGCCGCGTCGGGCGCCGGGCCGGCGGCGCCCTGTGGCCCGAAGCCCCAGCGCGCGATGAGCGGCGCCATCGTCGGGTCGAACAACCCGTCGGAGCGCCGGTGCACGTCCGCGCTGACGTCCAGCAGCCGCGCCAAGGACGGCCCCACGGCGAAGGCGGTCGCGTCGCCGTGGCGGTTCAGACGCTCCACTTCGCTGTCTTCGCGCCAGTTGCTCATCGCGGCGTCCACCTCCGCGAGCACCGACTCCACGGAACCCGCCAGCGGCGCCGGGTCCCGCCCCTCCGGCGGAAGCACGACCTTGACCGTGAAGGTGCTCCCCATGGTCGGGCCTTCCAGCACCGCCACATCGAGCGGCCCTGGCCCCGAACGGCAGTGCGCCCAGGCCACGGCACACACGAAGAGCGCTGGCCCGACGATGCGTCGGATCAGCGCTCTGGTGGGGAGGGCGCCGAGGCGCGGAGGCGCCATCAGCCGCCGAAGTCGTCCAGCGCGATGTTCTCGGGAGGAACGCCCAGGTTCGTCAGCATGGTGATGACGGAGGTGTTCATGATGGGCGGCCCGCAGAGGTAGTACTCGATGTCCTCCGGCGACGGGTGCTTCGTGAGGTACTCGTCCAGCACGACCTTGTGGATGAAGCCCTTGAGGCCCGTCCAGTTGTCTTCGGGCAGCGCATCGGACAGGGCGATGAACCACTGGAAGTTGTCGTTCTCGGCCTGGATCTCGTTGAAGTCCTCCACGTAGAAGGCCTCCCGCCAGGACCGCGCGCCGTACCAGAACGTGACCTTGCGGTCCGTCTTGATGCGCTTGAACTGGTCGAAGATGTGCGAGCGCATCGGCGCCATGCCGGCGCCGCCGCCGATGAACACCATCTCGTTCTTGGTGTCCTTGGCGAAGAACTCGCCGAAGGGGCCCGAGATGGTGACCTTGTCCCCCGGCTTGCGCCCGAAGATGAAGGAGCTCATCTTGCCGGGCGGCAGCTCAGGCTGCTTGGGCGGCGGGCTGGCGATGCGGACGTTGAGCATGATGATGCCCTTCTCGCCCGGGTAGTTCGCCATCGAGTACGCGCGGGTGACCGTCTCGTCCACCTTGGAGACGAACTGCCACTGGTTGAACTTGTCCCAGTCGCCCCGGTACTCTTCTTCGATCACGAAGTCCTTGTAGTTCTGGACGTGCGGCGGGCACTCGATCTGGATGTACCCACCCGCGCGGAAGGGGACCTCCTCACCGGGCGGAAGCGCCAGCTTGAACTCCTTGATGAAGGTGGCGACGTTCACGTTGGACGTGACCGTGCACTCCCACTTGCGCACCGAGAAGATCTCGGGCTCCACCTCGATGCGCATGTCCCCCTTGACCTTGACCTGGCAGGACAAGCGCACGCCCTCGCGCTCTTCGCCGCGCGAGATGTGGGACCGCTCGGACGGCAGGATGCCGCCGCCGCCCTCGTGGACGTGCACCTTGCACACGCCGCACGAGCCCTTGCCGCCGCACGCGGAGGGGATGAAGATCTTGCGGTCCGCGAGCGTGCCGAGCAGCGTGCTGCCGGCCTTGGTGAGGACAGGGTTGCCCTCATCGCCGTTGATGATGATGCGGACATCCGTATCGGGCACGAGCTTCGCCTTGGCGACCATCAACACCGCGACCAGCGCGAGGATGATGAGCGTGAACATGACGACGCTGAGGGCGAACGTGAACATGGGATCCCTCTGGAGTCGGGGCGCAGCTCAGAGCTGGATGCCGGCGAAGGCCATGAAGCCGATGGCCATGAGCCCGGTGAGGTAGAAGGACATCCCGAGGCCGCGCAGGGCCGGCGGGACGTGGCTGTACCGCATCTTCTCGCGGATGGCGGCCATCGACACGATGGCCAAGGCCCAGCCGATGCCGGACCCAAAGCCGAAGACCGTGGCCTCCGCGAGGTTGTAGTCCCGCTCGACCATGAAGAGCGAGGCCCCGAGGATGGCGCAGTTCACCGCGATGAGCGGCAAGAACACGCCCAGCGCGGCGTAGAGCGCCGGCAGGAAGCGGTCCAGCGCCATCTCGACGATCTGCGTGGCCGCGGCGATGGTGCCGATGAAGGTGAGGAAGGTGAGGAAGCTGAGGTCCACCGTCGCGAGGCTGGGGTGGGCCCAGGCCAGCGCACCCTCGGACAGCATCTTGTCCTGGATGAACTGGTTCATCGGGGTGGTGAGGCCGAGCACGAAGGTGACCGCGATGCCGAGACCGAACGCGGTGTCCACCTTCTTCGACACGGCCATGAACGAGCACATGCCGAGGAAGAACGCCAGCGCCATGTTCTCGACGAAGGTGGCCTTCACGAAAAGGCTGAGGAGGTGTTCCATGGTGTCACTCCGCCTCGACCTGGTTGGGCTTCCAGGTGCGCAGGGCCCAGATGAAGGTGCCGATGAGGAAGAACGCCCCCGGCGCCAGCACCATCAGGCCGTTCGGGTTGTACCAGCCGCCATCGGTGACGAGCGGGAGGATCTGCATGCCGAGGATGCGGCCGGACCCCGTGAGCTCGCGAATGAACGAGATCGAGATCAGCACCAGGCTGTAGCCGAGCCCGTTGCCGATGCCATCCACGAAGGAGACGACCGGCGGGTTCTGCATCGCGAAGGCCTCCGCGCGGCCCATCACGATGCAGTTCGTGATGATGAGGCCGACGAACACGGAGAGCTGCTTGCTCACGTCGAAGAGAAAGGCCTTCAGGACCTGGTCCGTGACGATGACGAGCGACGCGATGACCGTGAGCTGCACCACGATGCGGATCGACGACGGGATCCGGTTGCGGATGAGGCTGATCGCCAGGTTGGAGAAGGCCGTCACCGTGGTGAGGCCGATGCTCATCACGATGGCGGTCTCCATCTTGGTGGTGACCGCGAGCGCGGAGCAGATGCCGAGCACCTGCAGCGCGATGGGGTTGTTGTTGAACAGCGGATCGAGGAGGGCCTCCCGCTCCGCCTTGCCGAAGATGCCGGGTTGGGCGCTCATCCGTTCACCTTTCCAGCCTTGAGGTTGTCGATGAAGGGCCCGTAGGCGTCCTTCCCAAACCAGAAGTCGAGCGTGTACGTCACGCCGTTGCAAGTGAGCGTGGCCCCCGAGAGACCATCCACCGCGTGCGGCGCCTCCGCGGCCGAACCCGCAGCGCCCTTCACGACGCGCAAGGCCACCTTGCCGGAGTCGTCGTGAAGCTTGCGGCCCTTCCAGCCCTCTTTCCAGCGGACGTTGTCGATCTCGCCGCCGAGGCCCGGGGTCTCGCCGTGGGCATAGAACGTGATGCCCTCGACGGTGGTGCCGTCGGAGTCGAGCGCGATGTAGCCGTACATCGTCGACCACAAGCCCTTGCCCTCGATGGGCACGATGACCTTGTCGACCTGGCCCTCGGCCATGACCTCATACACGAGGCCGACCTTGGCCAGCGACTGGACCTTCGCCTTGTTGCTCGGCGCGGGCACGGACAAGGCCGGGTCCTTCATCGCCTTGGCGAGGTCGTAGGTCTTGGCGTCCACCGAGTCGGTGTAGGTGCCGGCCGCCATGTCCACGGGGCGCGCGCGGATGTTCTCGTCGAACAAGCGCTGCACCTCCGCGGCGTCGACCTTGGCGCCGTCCTCGATGAGACCGGCGACGCTGAGGACCTTCTTTTGGCGGTCCAGGACCTTGTTGACATCCTGCTTGTCCTTGAGGGCGACGGCGGCGCCGCCGACGAACAGGGAGCAGGTGACACAGACGACGGCCGCAAAGCCGACGGTGTAGCCGACGCTAGGCTGCGACATTGCGGGCGAGCCTCCGCTGGATGTTGGCCTGCACGACGAAGTGGTCGAACAGGGGGGCGAAGAGGTTCATGAAGAGGATGGAGAGCATCATGCCCTCCGGGTACGCCGGGTTGACGACGCGGATGAGCACGACCAGGACGCCGATGCCGATGCCGTACATCAGCTTGCCCTGGGAGGTGAAGGCCGAGGAGACCGGGTCCGTGGCCATGAAGACCATGCCGAAGGCCCAGCCGCCCAGAACCATGTGCCACCAGAACGGCAGCCCGAACATCACGTTGGTGTCGGAGCCAATCCCGTTGAAGATCGTGGCCATGACCGCGGTGCCGACCGTGACGCCGAGCATCGTCTGCCAGGCGCCGACGCGGGTGGCGATGAGCAGCCCCGCGCCCAGCAAGCAGGCCAGCGCGCTCGTCTCGCCCATGGAGCCCGGGACGGTCCCGATGAAGGCGTCCCACCAGCTCGCGCCGGCGAAGGCCTCGGTGCTCTCCTTGGCCTTCGCGAGCCAGGTGGCGCCGGAGAACCCGTCGGACTGAACCGCCGTCCACACCTTGTCGCCGGAGATTTGGGCCGGGTACGCGAAGAACAAGAACGCGCGGGCCACGAGCGCCGGGTTGAGCACGTTCATGCCCGTGCCGCCGAAGACCTCCTTGCCGATGAGCACGCCGAACATGATGCCGAGCGCCACCTGCCAGAGCGGAATGGTGGGCGGCAGGATGAGCGGGAACAGCGAGCCCGTGACGAGGAAGCCCTCGTTGACCTCGTGCTTGCGGACCAGCGCGGTGATGACCTCGACGATGCCACCCGCCGCCTGGGTGACCAGGAACACCGGCAGGAAGTAGCACAGCCCCAAGGCCATGTTGGCGAGGAAGCTGTCCGGGTCGTGGGAGAACCCGAGGGCGTTGAAGATGGCCGTGTTGAAGTCGTCGAGGGGCTTGGCGCCGCCCGCGATGGCGCGGTTGGCCTGGAAGCCTGTGTTCCAGGTGGCGAACGCGAAGACCGGCTGGAGCGCGATGACGACCGTGATCATCATGCGCTTCAGGTTGATGGCGTCGCGCACGTGAGACCCGGTGCGGGTGACGTCCGGCGGCGTGAAGAAGATGGTGTCGGGCATCTCGTAGAGGGCATGCAGCTTGTGCCACTTGCCCCCCGGCCCGAAGTGCGGGGCGACGCTGTCGAAGGCATTGCGGATGAGCTTCATCGGGTCACCCTTCGGATTCCATGGTGGAGAGCGCGGACCGGAGCGCGGGGCCCCAATCCGACTTGCCCGGGCAGACGAGTGTGCAGAGCGCGAGGTCTTCTTCGTCGAGCTCGAGGGCGCCGAGCGCCTCGGCCCGCTCCAGGTCTCCCACCGACAACGAGCGGAGCAGGTGCGTCGGGAGGATGTCCAGCGGCATCACCTCTTCGTAGAGGCCGATGGGGACCATCGCCCGAATGGACCCGTTGACGTTGGTGTCCAGGGAGAAGGTCTGGCCGTCGTTGCCGGGGAACAGCTTGCTGAGGAAGGTGGGGACGATGGAGAAGACGTTGAAGCCAGGGGTGAGCCAGCCGAGGAACTCGCGCTGGCGGCCCTCCTTCAGCACCGCCACCTGGGCGGCGAAGCGGCCGAGGTAGCCCAACACCGGCCCGCGGGCCGCCGTGCCGCCGAGAACGGAGCCGGAGATGACGCGAACCTCGCCGTCGACCAGCTCGCCGGCCGTCAACTCATCGAGGGAGGCGCCGAGGCGGGTCCGCAGCAACCGCGGGTTGCGGGCGGCGGGGCCGGCCAACGACACGACGCGGCCGACATCGAGGCGCCCCGTGGCGAACAGCGCACCGATGGAGAGGACATCCGCGGCGGAGATGGTCCACACCGTCTTGTTGCGACCCACCGGGTCCACGAAGTGGATGTGCGTGCCGGGCAGGCCGGCCGGATGCGGACCGGAGAACTCCTCGACGGCGACCCGCTCCACGGACCCGACCGGGACGGCCGCGCCGGGGCGACGGCAGACATGGACGGTGCCGTGGGTGATGCGCGTCAGCGCCTCCAGACCCCTGACGAAATCTTCACCACGGCCCGCGAGGGCGAGCAGCGGGTCGGCCGCGTGGGGGTTTGAGTCCATCGCGTTGACGAAGATCGCGTGGGGCTCATCCGACAGGCCCGGGGTCACGGAGAAGGGCCGCGCCTTGAAGGCCGTCCACAGCCCGGACTCGACCAGCAGGGCGCGCACCTGCGCGTCGCTGAGCGAGGCGACCGGCAACGCCGTGAAGGACTCGAAGATGTGGAAGTCGTCCGCCGCGGGCTCGCCGGCCTGCTCGCGCTCGTTGAGCGCGACGACGACGGACTGAAGCGCACGTTTGTCGCCGCGGTTGACGGCGACGACCGTGCCCGCGCCGGGCGCGGTGTGCAGCACGCCGGGGCGCTTGCGATCCTCGAGGATCGGCTGGCCTCGCCGCACCGACTCGCCCTCTTGGACGAGCATCTTCGGCTTGAGGCCGTGGAAGTCCCCCGCGAGCACAGCCACCCGGGACACAGGCGCGCTGGGACCGAGCGCGGACGACGGAGCGCCCGAAAGGGGAAGGTCGAGGCCTTTCTTGATCGTGTAGTGCGCCATGGCTCCGCTCGTTCAGGCCACCGCTTCGGGTGGCCCATGGGCTTATCTGACGGCCCCCAGCCCTGCCACGCCGCGCACGGCGAGCGCGAGGCTCTCCACCTCATGCCGGTAAAGCTCTCCGCCGAGGCGACCGCCGGGGTTGATGAGCACCGACCCGACGCCCGCCGCCAACAGGCGGCCCCACAGCGCCCGGCCGGGCATGAGATCCACCGCCGGCAGACGCGGATCCCAGTCCGCGTAGGAGGCGTGGTCCGTGAAGACGGCGAAGATCGGCCAGCCCGCCAAGTCCCCCACGACCCGCGGCGCGCCGCCGTCCACCGGGAGGAGGAAGGTGCCGCGCACGAGCTGCCGATACAACGCCTGGCGCGTGGCCATCTCGCGGTCGCGGGCGCAGGCACGCATCGCGTCGGCGAGCGGGGCGTTGTCCGGCGCGAGGGCGGGCCCGTGGCGGGCGTCCAGCTCGACGGGGGCATCGCCGGGCACGCCATAGACCTCCGGCAGCCACTGGAGGAGCTTCGCCGCCAGGGCCTCGGGCCCATCCGTGACCACCGTCGCCGACCACGCAAGCGGCTTGCGCCCCGCGACGTTCGCGAAGCCCGCCGCCCGCAACCGCGCGACCTCCTCAAGCCCAAAGCGCAGGCCGGACGGCAGATGGCTGCGCGGGGCGGCCTCCACGCGCCACAGCGGGGACCCTGGCGCCGCGTGCACGACAAACCACGCGCCACCCTGGGTGACCACCAGCCGGTTGCCCTCGCCCCCTTCGGTGAGGAGGCGCGCGAGCGCGGCGGAGACGCGGGCGGTTTCGGACACGGGAGCCCCAGCGAGGCCTTCGTGGTATCCCAATCCTTCCGGGGGGGAAGAGCGCGCCGTGCGGGTTCTGGGCTTGGACGAGGCGGGGCGGGGCTGCGTGCTGGGGCCGTTGGTCGTCGGCGGCTTTTGCCCGGCGGTGAGCGACGCGGCCCTCGGGTCCCTCGGCGTCACGGACTCCAAGGCGCTCTCGCCGGCGAAGCGGCGCGCGATCGCCGCGGCGCTGCCCACGCTGGGCACGGGCGCGCTCCGCTTCCTCTCCCCGGCCCAGATCGACGCTGGCAACGTCAACGCGTTGGAAGAAGACGCCTTCGTGGACCTGATCGCCAGCTTCGCCCCGGACCGCGTGCTGCTCGACGCCCCGGTGCAACCACGGGGCATCCCGGCGCTGGTTCGCCGCCTGGAAGCCGCGCTCCGGGCCCGCGGCGCTGCCGTCCCCGAGATCATCGCCGAGCCGAAGGCGGACCTCCACCACCGGCCGGTGGGCGCGGCGTCGATCCTGGCCAAGGTCGCCCGGGACGCCGAGATCGCCGCGCTGGGGCCCGTCGGGAGCGGCTACCCCAGCGACCCGGTCACGGTGGCGTGGCTGCAGGGCTTCGTGGACCGCGGCGAGCCCTGGCCCGCCTGCGTGCGCCAACGCTGGGGCACCTCACGCCGGCTGCGCGCGCTTGCTCCGTGAGGGCGCCATGAGGCTCGGCCTCGTCCTCCCGTTTTGGAACGAGGCGGCGGTTGCGGCACCCACCCTCGCGCGCGTGGTGGCGGTGGGGCGGCGGGCGCGGCTCGGGCTTGGGATCTTCGCGGTGGACAATGGGAGCACGGACGGCACCGGAGAGGTCCTTCGCGGGGCCGCCGCCCGCGCCCCCGAGGTCCGGGTGGTGTCGCTGGCCGACAACCGAGGCTACGGCGGCGGCATTCAGGCCGGGCTCGCGGCCGCGGTCGCCGACGGAGCGCCGGTGGTGGGCTGGGCCTGGGGCGATGCCCAGGTGGACCCTGGCCTCTTGCCAGGGCTGCTCCGCGCGGTCGAGGCGGGGGCGAGCCTCGCGATGGCGCGTCGAATGGCCCGGCACGACGGCCTCTTTCGGGCGGTCCAGGGGGCGGCCTGGGCGCGGGCCTGCGCGGCGCGCGGCGTCCCGGTCGCCGATCCCCACGGATGCCCGAAGCTGCTCCCGGCCGCCCTCTGGGCCGCGCTCGGGGTCGACGCGGCGGACTGGCGCTTGGACCTCGCGGTGGTGCGGGAGGTCGCCGCGCGCGGCGGGCGCATCGTGAGCCTGCCGGCGGCGATGGCCCCGCGGGCGGGCGGGCGCTCCAAGGTCAACCTCCGGGCGGCCTGGGCGCTCGGCCACGCCCTGGTGCGTGGGGGTGGGCCCGGCCGGTGAAGGAAGGGGGCGTAGCGGGGGAAACCTTGGTTTCCCCTGCCCCAAGCCCGAAAGCACCCGGGCGGGGCGCGCCCCTCAGCGCCGGGAGCGGCTCTCGTCCACGCCGCGGTTGGCCAGCCGGTCTGCCCGCTCGTTTTCGGGAACGCCGACGTGGCCGGCGATCCAGTGGAGGCGATGCGGACGGGCGGCGAGGGCGGCGCGCACGCCGGCGACCAGCTCTTGGTTGGCCTTGGCCTTCCAGCCCAGAGAGAGCAGCCCGTGGGCGTACTGCGAGTCGGTGAGGATCTCCGCGCGCAGCGTGCGGGGCGCGCCGGCGTCGTCGAGGAGCCGCAACGCGAGGCGAATGGCCTCGAGCTCGCCGACGTTGTTGGTGGCGGTGCCGAGCGCGAGGTGGCCCTCCACCACGCGGCCGTCGGGGAGGCGAACGACCGCGCCGGCGCCCGCGGGGCCCGGGTTGCCCTTGCACGCGCCATCCGTGAAGCAGACCGCGACATCCGCCGAAAACGTGGCGACGAGGCTGGCGGCGGCCTGGGCGGCGGCGGCGGCTTGGGCGGCGGTGCGGGTGCCGGCGCTTCCGAACCCACTGCCTTTGGACGCGGGGCGGCCGGGCTTGGGCGCGGCGTCGGCGGAGACCCCATCGGGGAGGTCCACCGGGCGGGCATCGGGCCGGAGGTCGACCTTGGCGACCCCAGCGCCGTAGAGCTTGGCGCCGGCGCTGTCCTGGTAGCGCATGGCGACGCGCGCGCCGCGTACGATGGGGCGACCCGCCGGGTCAACCTCGAACCAAACGTCTTTGTCGTTAAATCGACCCGGTGCCCACGGCATGCGGCTCTCCCTGCGGGCCGCCGGCTAACCGGTGGGCGCGGCGGTGGCGGGCCCCAACGGCGCCGGGCCGGAGGCGTCGAGGCGCGAAGAGAGACCGGTCGACCTCTCAAACTCGTAGAGTGAGTGGTTGAAGCAGCCCGCGGTGCAGCCGTCGTGGAATAGGCGCTCACGGGCACGTTGGACCTCGGGCGAGCCCCAAAGCGTGCGGAGCGGGGTTTCGAAGACGTTCCCGACCTTCACGCCGGGCGCGCCCCACACGCAGCAGGGGAGGAGGTCTCCCTCGTAGGTGACGCCGTACTGGTCGATGAGGCCGAGGCAGCGGCTGACCCCGGCGCTGCCCTCGGCGTGGTACGCGAGCCCGCGCTCGAACCAGCCGGCGCGCGCGGCGATCGCCGGGTCTTCGGCGCCGATGCGGCGAACGGCGGCGCGCAGCGCCTCGGCCTCCGGGCCTGGGCGCAAGGCGAGCCCCGGCGCGTCGTTGACCGGCCAGAAGTCGAAGCCGGCCCCGCGGGCGCGCGCCAACTCCCACACGGCCTCGATCTCGTGGACGTTCTCCCGGGTGACCGTGAAGTAGACGCTGGTGGCGATGGTGCCGAGGCCCGCGACCCGCTCGAGTCCGGCGAGGGTCTTGCGGAAGCACCCTTTCTGGCCGCGCAAGCGCTCGTGGGTCTCGGCGAGGCCGTCGAGCGAGAAGGAGAGGCTCGACACTCCGGCGTGGACCAGCTCGTCCCAGCGGGCATCGATGCGGGTGCCGTTGGTGGTGATGTTGACCGTGAGGCCGCGGGCGCGGGCCGCGCGGACGATCTCGAACAGCCCCGGGTGAAGGAACGGCTCCCCGCCGGTGAGCACCAGGACCTCGGTGCCGATGGCCACGGCGTCGTCGAGCAGGGCGATGGCGCGCTCCACGGGCATGTGGACATGGCCCTCCCACAGATCGCAGAACGTGCACCGCAGGTTGCAGCCGCGATTGACGAGCAGCAGCAGGGTGCGTGGCTTGGACGGCGCGTGCGGCGGCAGGTGGGCGTCGATGGGCGCCGACGCTTCGCGCAGGAGCGGCGTGTGGTCTTCGCCACGGGCTTCTCCCCGGTACAAGGCGGTGTAGCGGTCGGTGACCGCAGACCAGTCGTAGCGCGCCGCGAAGCGCGCCCCCGCCGCGCCGAGGCGGGCGGCGGCGGGGCGGTCCGCGAGAAGCCGCAGCACCTCCGCGGCGAAGTCCGAAGCGCCATCGGCGACGGCCATGTGCTCGCCGGGCGTGAACGGGATTCCCTCGGCGCCTTTGGTGGTGGTGACGACCGGCTTCCCCGCCGCGAGGTACTCGAGCAGCTTCATGCGCGTGCCGCCCCCGGCGTCGACTGGGCAGACGCAGAGGTCGGCCGCCGCGATGTGGGCCGCGAGGTCGTCCACAGCGCCCGTGAAGACGATGGCTGGATGCGCATAATAGGTGGGCGGCCCCTGCCCGACGACGAGCACGCGCAGGCCCGGCTGGCCGACGAGCAGCCGCGGGAGCAGCGCCTCCGCGAGCGTGCGCACGGCCTCCGTGTTGGGCCAGTAGTGCAGCGTGCCGTGGAAGAGCAGGAGCGGCACGCCCTCCGCGATGCCGTAGCGCGCCCGGATGCCGTCGCCGCGGGCACCCCGAAAGGCCGCGAGGTCCACGCCGTGCGGGATGATGGAGACGGCGCCGGCGTCCACGCCCCCCGCGACGAGCCGCGCGCGGTCGGCGGCGCTGACGGCGATGACGTCGTCCACGGCGCGGCACAGCGCGGCCTCCACCCGCGCCACCCAACGCACGTCATGGCCGAAGTCGCGGAGTCGCTCCCACTCGACATTGTGCTGCACCAAGCTCACGCGCGGGCGCGGGCGGCCGAGCGCCGCGAGGGAGAGGGCCGCGGCGAGCCCGGCAGCGGCATACCCGGGGAACTCCGCCTGGAAGACGTCGATGCCCTCGGTGAGACCGACCGAGAGCGCGCGCCCCCACCACGCCGGATCCAGCAACGGTCGGTACAGAAAAAGCTCGTCCCGCGGATAGCCGAGCCGCGCGCAGACCCTCTCGGCGAAGCGCCCGGCGGCCGGGATGCCGGGCCACTCCTCGGCGGCGCGCACGCGGGGCGGGTAGGCGACGCGCTCGCGACCGCCCGGGGTGAAGCGCCAGAACGCATCGCGGTCGTCCGTGACGACGCAGACCGGCTCGCCGGTGGCGCGGGCGAGATGCTCGGCCGTCCGGACGATCTTCACGGCCGCGCCGTGGTTCGTGGGGAAGAGGTCTCCACGGGTGAGGATCGCGACGCGCAGGACGGCCTCCGGTGCTCTGCCGTTGCCCTTCTACCCCCGCAACGCCCGGCGCGGTGCAGCGCCGTCCGCGGGGCGGCCGCATGCGGTACACTCCTCCACACCTCCGAGCCGCAGAACCGATGCCCGCCACTCCCCGGACCGACGACGCCCTGCCCGTGATCGCCTGGCTGGGCGAGCCTCCGCCCCCCGGCGTGCTCGACAGCCTCGCCCGCATCGCCGCGCTCAAGACCGAATGGACGCCGGAGGCCCGGCTCATCGCCGTCTGGGCGCCCGCAGGGGTCGAGCAGCTCCGCAACCTGCCGCGCCGCACCCGTCGCCCGCCCGTGATCGCCGCCGCCGCGGCCGACCCCTCCCACGGCGAGCGCATGGAGTGGATCCGCGCCGGCGCCGACGACCTCGTGAGCCTCGCGGCCTTCCCGATCGCGGTGGCCCGGCGCCTGCGCTCGGGCGGCGCCATCGCCGGCATCGGCGGGGAGGCGTCCGCGCCCGACGTGGCGGCGCGGCCGTGGGCGCGAGACGCCGCCTCCCCCGTGGAGGCGCCCGGACTCCCCGCGGACGACGTCCTGGAAGCCCTCCCCTCGTCGCCGCCGGCCCCGGCGTCGCTGGGCGTCACGACCAGCCTGTCGCCATCGGCCGACGCCTTCCCGCCGCTGCGCATCCCGGCGCCTCCCGGCGGCCATCCGCCCGAGGCCGCCCGCTGGGCGGCGGCGACGGCCGCTTACCTGAGCGCGCGAGAGGTGTGGGCCGCCCGCTGGGGGCCGGGCGGCTTGGCACGCCTCTTGGAGCTTTTTCACCTCCGGGACGGCGCCCGGGGGCTGGGCCCCACCGGCCTCTCCACGGCCTTCGGCACGCCGGACGCCGCGAAGTGCTGGCCTGCGCTCGTGCGGCGCGGCCCCACCCGGCAGCGGCAGGGCATCGAGGTCGCCGAGGCGGAGGTCGTGAGCGTGGGCACCGACGGCCTCATCGTCGCGCTCCCGTGGCCGGTGCGTCCGCGGCAGAAGCTCGTCGTCGACATCAACACGGACGATCACACCGCCGCGCAGCTCCTCGTGGAGTCGCGCTGGCAGCGGCGCGTCGGCGCGCGGTCCTGGCACGCCGGGCTGCTGCTGGTGGAGATCCGCATCCGGCCGCTGGCCCCGGGCTGAGTCCCCTGGAGTACCGCATGAGCGAATCGAAGGCCGACACCCGCCTGGACGGGCGGGTCGTCATCATCACGGGCGCCGGCAACGGCATCGGCCGCGCCCACGCCCTCGCGTGCGCCCGCGCCGGCGCGCTCGTCCTGGTGAACGACCTCGGCGGCAGCGTGAACGGCGACGGCGCGGACGGCGGGGCCGCCGCGGCGGTGGCGGCGGAGATTCGCGCGGCGGGCGGAGACGCGCTGGCGAACACCGACAGCGTGACAGACCCGGCGGGCTGTGCGCGCATGGTCGACGCCGCGCGCGCGGCCTGGGGGCGGGTCGATGCGGTCATCAACAACGCCGGCATCCTGCGAGACGTCACCTTCCGCAAGATGACCCCGGAGCAGTGGTCGCTCGTGCTGGCGGTGCACTTGGACGGCACGGTCAACATGACGCGGGCGGCGCTTCCCGCCCTGCTGGAAAACCCGGATGGCGGGGCCATCATCAACACGACGAGCTACTCCGGGCTCATCGGCAACTTCGGCCAGGCCAACTACGGCGCGGCGAAGGCGGGGATCTACGGGTTCTCCCGCGTGCTCGCGCTGGAGCTCCAGAAAAGCCGCGTGACCGTGAACTGCATCGCGCCGGTCGCGCACACCCGCATGACGGAGAACATCCCCGTCGTCGACGCCGGCTGGACCGCAGATCACATCGCGCCGGTCGCGGTGTTCCTGGCCAGCCCCGCGGGCCGGGCCGTGACGGGCAAGGTCTTCGGCGTGCAGGGCGCCCGCCTGCACGTCTACGAGATGAAGGTGAACGACGGCGTCGAAAAGGACGACGGCACCCCGTGGACGCCCGAGGAGATCGCGGCGCGCCTGGACGACATCCAGCGCTTCGAGGCCGCGCCCGCCGCCGCCACGGCCGGCGAGGAAGACCTCGTCACCGAAGTATTCTCCTGCTTTCCGGCGGGTTTTCAGCCCGACGCCGCGCCCGGCTGGTCGGCCGTGCTGCACTGGGTCGTCGGCGGCGGCACCGCGCAGACCGTCCGCATCGACGGCGGCGTCTGCCAGGTCCGCCCCGGCTTGCACGGCACGCCCACCTGCACCGTGAAGGCCCCGAAGGCGGTCCTCCTCAGCATGTTCAAGGGCGAGCTGGACCCGCAGAAGGCCTTCCTGTCGGGCAAGGCCAGCGCCGACAGCTTCGGCGACCTTCTGAAGCTCGCCACGTCCTTCGACTTCTCCAAGGTGGCGGCCGCGTGGGCTGCGCGCTCGGGGGCGGGCGCCGCGCCCGCCACCCCCAACGCGGGCGCGCCCGCCCCGGAGGTCCGGCCCCGAGCACCGAGGCCAACGTGTTGATGGGCCGCTTGCCGG
>JBEIVK010000250.1:0-5774 GCA_040373935.1 Alphaproteobacteria bacterium | reverse complement strand
GGGCGGGCCGGCGGGCGGCGGCGCGGCGGGCCGCGGCGCGTCGGGCCCGGTGAGCCAGCGCGCGATCAGGGCCGCGCCCCAGTCTCCCGAGAGCTCAGGGTGGAACTGGCAGGCGAGCACGGCGCCGCGCTCGACGGCGGCCACGAAGCGGGCGCCGTGGGTGGACCAGGCCGGCACCCAGCCCGCCGGCACCTCGAACAGGGCGTAGGAGTGGGCGAAGTTGGCGAAGCCGTGGCGGAGCAGGGCCGCCCCGGGCCCGGCCTCCACGGCGTTCCAGCCGAGCTGCGGCACGCGCCCCGGCCCGGGGAGGCGGCCGACCGGCGCGGGCAGCACGCCCAGCCCGGGAACGCCGGGATCTTCGGCGGAGGCGGCGGCGAGGAGCTGCATGCCGAGGCAGATGGCCAGGGTCGGGCGGCCGGCGGCGATGCGGGCCTGCAAGGCGCCCACGAGGCCATGCTGGCGCAGCGCGGCCATGCCTGCCCCGAAGGCCCCGACCCCGGGCAGCACGACCCGCGCCGCCGCGGCGACCCGCGCCGGGTCCGTCGTGGGGTGCGCCTCCACGCCGAGGCGCGCGAAGGCGGCGCGCACGCTCGCCATGTTGGCGAGGCCGGTCTCGACCAGAACGGTGTCCATGCGGGGCCTCAGACGTCCAGGGTGCCCTTGGTGGACGGCACGCCCGCCCCGGCGTCCCGCGCGGCCGCCCCGCGCAGCGCGAGGGCCAGGGCCTTGAACGCGGCCTCGGCGCGGTGGTGGTCGTTTTCGCCGGCGAGCACGGTGACGTGGACGTTGGCCTTGGCCGCCATCGCGAAGGACTGCATCCAGTGGGTGAGGTTTTCGGTGGCGAGGGTGCCGAGGGTGGGCCGGCGCAAGCCGAGGTCCACCGCCGGCCAGGGGCGGCCCGAGAGGTCCACCACGGCCCGGGCGAGGGCTTCGTCCAGCGGGGCGTAGGCGTGGCCGAAGCGGGCGATGCCCACGCGCGGGCCGATGGCCTCGGCGAAGGCCGCGCCGACGGCCAGCGCGGTGTCTTCGGCGGTGTGGTGGTCGTCCACGTGGAGGTCCCCCGTGCAGGTGAGCCGCAAGGACCAGCGGGCGTGCCGGGCCAGGGCGCCGAGCATGTGATCCAGGAAGCCGATGCCGGTCTGGATGGTGCTCTCGCCGGTGCCGTCGAGGGTGAGGTCCAGCGAGATGTCGGTCTCGCCGGTGCGGCGCTGCAGGGTGGCGCGTCGGGGGGTCATGGCAGGAGGCCTTGTACCGCAGCCACGCCGTCCAGCACGCGCGCGGCGCCCGCAGCGAACAGCGCGGCGGGCAGGGACGGATCTGGATCGCCCGGCGGCAGCACGCCCAGCGGCACGACCCCGGCGGCGCGGGCGGCGCGCACGTCGTCCACCGTGTCGCCGAACATCCAGGCCCGGGTGACGCCAAGCTGGCGCAGCGCGGCGCGCACCGGATCGGGCGCGGGCTTGGGCGGGCCGTCCTCCATGCAGACGACGGCGGAGAAGCAGTCGGCGATGCCGTGCAGATCGAGGAAGTGATGGGCGTCCCGCCGCGGCCGGCCCGTGACCACTGCGAGGGGCAGGCGCGCCGCCAGCCGCCGGTAGAAGTCCGCCCCGCCCAGCAGCCGCTCCGTCTCGCGCAGGCCCGGCTGCCCCGGGCCGCCCTGGTAGAGCGCCTCGAAGGCCTCGGTGACCGCGGGGAGCGCCACGGTGACCCCGCGCGCGGCGAGCAGCCGCTGCGTGAGCACCCAGTCGTTGTTGGCGTCTCCTGCGCGCTTGGCCTCGGCCACCTCGGCGGGGGACAGCGCCACGCCGAAGGCCGCCGCCGCCCCGAGGATGGCGGCGCGGTAGGACCCCGACACGTCGGCCATCACGCCGTCCATGTCGAACAGGAGGGCCGCCGGCGCCAGGGCCGTCGCGAGCCCGTGGGCCACCGCCCCGGCGTCCTCCAGCCGGGGGGGAATGCCCACCCGAACCGCATCTTCGAGGCCCGGCCGCCCCGGGAAGTGCCGCACACCGATGCCGAGCCCCGCCAGCGCGTCGCGCACCCACAGCGGATCCCGCACGCGGGCGAACGCGAAGTTGGCCTGCCCGCGCACCACCTCCGCGCCGGCCCCGGCCAGCGCGGCCTCCAACGCGAGGCGGGCCGTGCGCACCTCCGCGGAGAAGGCGCGCACCCGCGCGTCTCCCCGCGCCAGGGCGGCGGTCGCCAGCGCGATGCTGGGGCCGGCCACGGCGTAGGGCGCGCCCGCCGCGCGCATCCAGTCGAGGATGGGGCGCGGGCCGATGGCATAGCCGACCCGCACCCCGGCGAGCCCCCACGCCTTGCTGAAGGTGCGCACCAGCACGGCGTTGGGAAGGGACATGGCGAAGGGGGTGAGGTCTTCTTCGGCGAACTCGGTGTAGGCGAGATCCACCAGGAGCACGGCGTGGGGCGCCCCGGCGGACAGCCGCGCGAGGTCTTCGGCCGTGGCGACCGCCCCCGTCGGGTTGTTGGGAGTGGTGACCACGATGAGGGCGGTGGCGTCGGTGACGGCGGCCAGCACGGCGTCGGTGGGGAAGCGCTCGCCGGGCCAGGGCACCTCGACCACGGCCCCGCCGGCGAGGCGCGCGTAGCGCTCCGTCATCTCGAAGCCGGGCGCCGGCAGGATGGCCTCGCGGCCCTCGGCCAGCACGGCGCGGCAGAGGCGATCCAGCGCGTCGTCTCCGCCGGCGGTGACGAGCACCTGCGACGCCGAGGCGCCCACCCGCGCGGCGAGGGCGGCCTCCAGCGAGCGGGCGTCCGGGTAGCGGCGCAGGCGCTCGACGTCTCCGGTGCACTCCGCCCACAAGGACGGATCCGGCAAATCGCCTTCGTTGCCCCGCAAGTCGAGGTGGAGGGGCGCGGGGTGGGACGGGACGCGGTAGGGCGTGACCCCGGCCACCCGCGGGGCCGGCTGCGGCTGGGGGCGCGGGGGCGGCGGGCTCATGGGACGATCTGGGCCAGCGCGCTGACCACGATGTCGGTGCCGCCGCGGGCCTTGATGGCCGGCACGAGCGCGGCGAGCTGGGCCCGCGGCACGGCCGCCTTGACCGCGAAGCCCGCCTGCCCGTGCAAGGGCGAGATGGTGGGCTCGCGCATGCAGGGCAGCACCCCGCACACGGCCTCCAGGCGCTCGGCGGTGACGTTCACCTCCAACATGACGCGCTGGCGGGCATCGAGCACCGCACGCAGCAGGAGCACGAGGTCCTCGATGGGGGCGCGGCGGGCGGCGTCGTCCATCGCGGCGCGGCTGGCGTAGAGCCGCGTGCTGCTGCGGAGCAGCTCATCCACGATGCGCAGGCCGTTGGCGGCCAGCGTGCTGCCCGTCGCCGTGTTGTCGACGATGACGTCGGCGTCTTCGGGGGGGAAGACCTCGGTGGCGCCGTAGGACCGCACGAAGCTGGCGTCGAGCCCGCGCCGCGCGATCCACGCGCGGGTGAGGCGCTCGTACTCGGAGGCGACGCGCACGTGCGCCGCGGGCAGCGCGTCCCCGGGGCCGAGCAGCCCCACCGGCGCGGCGGCGACGATGCGCACCGGATCGAGCCCGGTGTCGAGCACGTCCACGAGGTCGGCCCCCAGCTCGGCCACCCAGTCGGCGCCGGCGAAGCCGAGGTCTCGCGTGCCCTGGTGGAGCATCTCCACCACGTTTTGCGGCTTGAGCAGTTTGCACTCGGCGTTGGCCCAGCCGACCAGCGGGCGGTAGCCGCGGTCCGAGAGGCGCACGGGCACGCCGGCATCGCGGAGCAGCGCGATCACGCCCTCCTGCATGCGGCCCTTGGGGAGGGCGAGGCGAAGCGAGGGCGAGGACATCGGCGGCGGCTCCGGCGGGGCCTGCGGTGGCGGCCCGCGCGCATCGTCACGCCCCCGGGGCGGGCTGTCAAGCGGGCCGGGCGGGGCCCGGCTTGGGCCGGCGCGGATCCGTGTCGCGGGCGCGCTGCACCATCGTCCGCATGAGCTTGCGGAGGGCGGCGCGGGTCTCCGGTGGGTCCCCGTTGAGGACGAGGGCCTCGGCCACGGCCTCCAGCGTGGAGAGGGCCTGCCGGTTGGGCTCCTGGCGGACGCGGCCGTAGATGCCGGGCTCGGTGGGCTGGAGCACGACCCGCTGCAGCCCGAGCAGCCAGGAGTTGCCCCACCACAGCGACTTGGCCTGGGACCAGGTGCCGTCCAGCACGACGACGCCGGTGACCGGGCCCGTGGCCCGGCGCCCCGCGCGGTCCAGGAGGGTGGCGGGGCCGGTGGGCGCAGCGGCGCCGGACGGCAGCTGGGCCGACCAGAGCACCGCCCAGTCGGCCGGAGCGGCGCCGTCCTCGCCCAGGGCGGCGCCGAAGGATCCCCAGCGCACGCCGCGCACCACGCGGCAGTCGGGCAGCGACGCGGCGAGCAGGCCGGCGGTGCCCAGGACCGCGTCGTCCTCTTCGGGGTGTTGGAGCACGAGGACCCGCGTGCGGGCCGGGAGGGGAACGGTGCGGTCGCAGACGCAGATGCCGGTCGGGCGGCCGCAGGTGGGGCAACGGGGAGACATCGGGCTCCGGGGAGGCAGGCCGGGGGCGTTGCGGGGGGCGGCGAGCCCCCCGCCCCCGAAGAAAAGCCCGCCGCACCGCGCGACCTGGGCGCGGGCGCGGCGGCCCCGGCGGCGCCGGGCTCAGTCGAGGATGTGGAACTCGACGCGGCGGTTGTTGGCGCGGCCGGCGGCGGTGTTGTTGGTGTCGAGGGGCGCCGTCTCGCCGAGGCCCTTCGGGTCCAGGCGGTCCCGGGCGATGCCCTGCGCGACGAGGTAGTCGACGACAGACTTGGCGCGGGCGTCGGAGAGCTTGAGGTTCACCGGGTCCGAGCCCTGGTTGTCGGTGTGGCCCTCGACGCGCACGCGGATCTTCGGGTAGTCCTTGAGGACCTGGGCGACGGCGTTGAGGATGCCGAAGCTGTCCGGCAGGATGCGCGCCTTGCCCGTCTCGAAGTTGATGCGCTGCTCGATGTAGATGCGCTCTTCGGTGACGCGCACGTTTTGGGGCTTGACGTCGGGGCAGCCGTCTTCGTCGAGGTAGTCGTTTTTGTTTTCGGGCTCGGTGGGGCAGGCGTCCACGTTGTCGAAGATGCCGTCGGCGTCGGCGTCGACCACGCCCTCGGGGCAGCCGTCTTCGTCTTGGAAGCGGTTGTAGTCCTCGGCGTCGTTGGGGCACTTGTCCCGGAAGTCGGGGATGTTGTCGGCGTCGTTGTCGGCCTCGGGGCAGCCGTCTTCGTCTTGGAAGCCGTCCTTGTCCTCTTGCTGGGTGGGGCAGGCGTCCACGTCGTCGTAGATGCCGTCGGCGTCGGCGTCGGTCTCGGGGCAGCCGTCTTCGTCCTTGTAGCCGTTCACGGACTCCGGGCGGTCCACGCAGAGATCGTCCGGGTCCATGATGCCGTCTTGGTCGCGATCCTTGGGGCGGCAGGCGTCGGCCTTTTGGAGGGCGACCAGGATGTTGTCGCGGGCGATGGCGAGGTGCTGCTCGGCGCGCAGGGGGTCGCCCTGCTCGAGCTCGACCTGCGCGAAGACGCGGTGGGACTCGGCGAGGGCGAGCTCGCGCGGGGCGCAGGTGCGGGCCCAGTGGTCGATGTCGGCCTGGACGAGGCCCTTGCCCACTTGGTCGGTGACCTCGGGGATGGGGCCCGCCTTGCGGCAGGCGACGAGGGCGAGCAGGACGAGAGCGGAGCGGGACGCGCGCGTCATCGGGCCACCCCGGCGGGGGCGGCGGCGGCGGGCGGCGCAGCGGCGGCGGGCGGCG
>JBEIVK010000217.1:0-6224 GCA_040373935.1 Alphaproteobacteria bacterium | reverse complement strand
GGCCTCCCTGGCGCGGTGGCCCCGCCGCGGGCGCCCCGCGCGTCCCCCGATCGGGGCGCTCCCGCCCGGGGACGCGGGGCCGGTTGGCTTGGATGCGCATTTCGGCGAACCGATCGCCGGCCGCGTGGTCCAGAGGAGAGGCGACCGAGGCCGCGGGAGGAGGACAAGGCAGCGCGGCGCCCCGCAAGCCCGTGGGGTCGGTGGCGGGCCGGGCGGCCGGCGCCGGGAGGTCCCGGTCCGGCCAGCGCCGCGCGCACGGAAGCGGCGCGCAAGAGGACGCCTTGCATCGGGTCGGGGTGACAAACAGAGACAGCGATGCGTCGGCCCGATGCGCCGCCCGCACTTCGATGCACACCCCTTTTCTGCCGGGCCCGCCCCGGAGGAGGCCGAGAAGCGACGTTCGGGGCCTTGCACGTGCGTCCACTCTGCGGATAACCTTATTCGAACGTTCACTGTACGTCACATCACGGTAAGCGACTCCACGCATATGCGCAGCCCTCTGGACAGCGGTGCCCCCGCCGGCAACGGCAACCGCCCCGCGCCGCCTGCGCGGGTGCTGGTCGTGGAGGACGAGGCCGTCGTGGCGCTGGAGATCCAGCTCCGCCTGCGCCAGTCGGGCTTCACCGTGGTCGGCATCGCCGACGACCTCGCCGGGGCCGTGGCCGCCGCTGCGCAGCATCAGCCCGATCTCATCCTCATGGACATGCACCTGCGGGGCGGAGACGACGGCGTGGAGGCGGCGCGCCGCATCCTGGAAGATCGCCCCGTGCCCGTCGTCTTCCTCACGGCCTACGGCTCGGACGACCGCATCACCCACGCGTTGGGGGTGGCGCCGTACGGCTACGTGCTCAAGCCCTTCGCGCCGGCGGCCCTCGTCGCCGCCATCCAGGTGGCGCTCGGGCGCGCGCGGGCCGAGGCCCGCACCCGCCTGCTGGCCCGCGCCCTCGACGCCGTCCCCGTGGCCGTCGCGGTGCTGGACGCCACCGCCCCGGAGCGCCCGGTGGTGTGGGGCAACCGCGCGCACCGCGACGCCTGCGCGGCCCTCGGCTGCGATGGGCAGGGCCGGGCCTTTCGCTTCCAGGGCTCCACCGAAGACGGCGCGGTGCCGCCGGTCCTCGAGGGCGCGCTGGCCGCGGGCACCGAGGCCGCGGCCACGTATGTCCATGGCGCAGCCGAGGCGCCGGCCTGGACGGCCGCCAGCGTGGCCCCGCTGCCAGAGCCGGGCCAGGCGCTCGCGCACCTCGTGGTGACGCAAGTGGACGTCACGCGCCTGCGCACGGCGGAGGCTGCCCTGCTCGAAGCGCAGCGCAGCGAGCTGATGGCCCGCCTCTACATGGGCATGGCGCACGACTTCAACAACCTGCTGGGCGCCATCCTCACGCACGCGTCCATCGCCCGGGAGCGCGCGATGGACGAAGAGATGGCGGAAGACCTCGACGCCATCCTGGACGCCACGCGCCGCTCGGCCGCGCTCACGCGCAAGCTGCTCGACTTCGTGCGGCGGAGCCCGCGCCGCGGGGCAGACATCTGCGACGCCGGGGCGGTCGCGCATGGGCTCGTGCCGGTGGTGGGGCGGCTCATCGGGTCGTCGATCACCATCACCTGGGACATCGACGCCGCCGCGCTGCCGGTGGGCATCGACGGCACGGCCTTCGAGCAGCTGGTGCTCAACCTGCTCACCAACGCGCGCGACGCCGCCGGGCCGAGCGGGCGGGTGTGGGTGGCGGTGCGCGCCGGCGTGGGCGAGCCGGGCGAGGGGCCGGCCGCGCTGGACGGCGCGCCGGTGGTCCGCCTCTCGGTCACCGACAGCGGCCCGGGCATCGACGCCGCGAACCTCACGCGCATCTTCGAGCCGCTCTTCACCACCAAGCCCCGCGGCCAAGGCACGGGCATCGGCCTGTCCACCTGCGCTGCCCTCGCGCAACGCGCGGGCGGCGACATCCGCGCCGAGAGCCCGGCCGGCGCCGGCGCCACCTTCATCGTCGTTCTTCCCCTGCGTCCAGCCCCGGCCATCCCCGTCGCCGAGCCCGCCCGATGAGCACCATTCCTCCTCCGCCGGCCCTCCCGGCCACCACCGCGTCCTTCTTGCCGCTGGAGGCCGTTCTGCACGGGCAGCGCGAGGTGCTCGCCCGCCTCACCGCCGGAGAGCCGCTGCGCACCGTCCTGGACAGCATCGCGCGCTACGCCGAGCTGTGCTCCCCCGACATGCTGGGCTCCATCCTCGTGTACGAGCCGGCCTCCGGCCGCTTGCGCCCGGGCGGCTATGGCCGGCTGCCCAAGAGCTTCGAGGAGGCGATCGACGGGCTCGCTCCCGGGCCGTCGGCCGGCTCGTGCGGCACGGCCGCGTACCGCGGCGCGCGGGTCGTCAGCGAAGACGTCCACACCGACCCGCTCTGGGAGGCCTTCCGCCCCTTCGCCGCCCAATACGGCATCCGCGCCGCATGGTCGAGCCCGCTGCGCTCCCCGCTCGACGGCGCGCTGCTCGGCGTCTTCGGGATGTACTACCCCCGGCCCGGCGCGCCCACGGCCGGGGATCTCGCCTTCGTGGACCACTTCACCCACCTGGCCACCCTGGCGATCGACGCGCACCGGCGGGAGGCGGCCCTCCACGCCAGCGAGGACGCACGCCACGCCGGGCTCCGGGCGCTCGTGGCAGGGCTCGCCCACGAGCTCAACACGCCGCTGGGTGTCGCGCGCACGGCCGCCGACCTCCTGCACGAGGCGGGCGGCGCCTCACCGCCCCTCTCGCTCCTGCAGGCCAACATCGAGCGGGCGATCGGGCTCGTCCGGTCCTTCCGGGGCGCCATCCTCTCCCAACGCGCCGAGCCGGCCGCCCCCCTCGCGGTGGCCGAGGCCGTGACGCGCGTGGTGTTCACGTCGGGGCCGGCCTTGGAGGCCCGCAAGCTTCAGGTCGTCGTCGAAGCCGACGACCCGTCCGTGTCCGTGCCGACGGTGGCCGTGGGCTTTGGCGAGGTCATCACCAACCTGCTTCTCAACGCGGCGGTGCACGCCTACGGCGGCGAGGGCGGGGAGGTGCGGGTGCGCATCGGGGTGCAGCCGCAGGCGCCGGAGCACCTCGCCGTGGTGGTGCAAGACCACGGCCGGGGCATGGCCGCCACGGAGGCCGCCCGCTGCCAAGAGCCCTTCTTCACGACGGCGCGCAAAAACGGCAGCTCCGGGCTCGGGCTGTTCCTGGCGCGGCACATCACCGAATCCGAGCTGGGCGGGCGCCTCCTGCTGGAGACGGCCCCCGGCGCCGGCACCCGCTGGACGCTGCTGCTCCCGCTGCGCGGGCCGGCCCGGCGCCCCGCCGACCCGGCCGCCCCATGACCACCGCCGCCGCGCCCCCCGCGGCTCCCTGGCCGGTCCTGGTGGTGGACGACGACGAGAGCACCCTTCAGCTCACGGGTCTGCTGCTCTCGCCGATGCGCATCGACGGCCACGGCCTTGCGCTGGCCTTCGCGCGCTCGGCCGCGGAGGCGCGGGCGGTGCTCCGCGAGCAGTCCTTCGCCGTCGCCGTCGTGGACGTCGTGATGGAGACCGACCACGCGGGGCTGGACCTCGTGCAAGAGCTGGCCCAGGACCCGCGCCACCGCCTGATGGCCCTCGTGCTGCGCACCGGTCAGGCCGGCACGCTGCCGGAGGCGAAGGTCATCCAGGACTACCGAATCGCGGACTACTGGCCCAAAGAAGAGCTGAGCCCGGCGCGCATCCGCGCGCGCATGGCCGGGCTGCTGCGCGGCCACGCCACCGCCCGAAAGCTCGAGGCCGAGGCCGAAGAGCGCGGCCGCCTCATCCAGGAGGTCCACCACCGCGTCTACAACAACCTCCAGGTCGTCAGCAGCATGCTGTCCTTGCAGGCGGCGGGCACGGAGTCGCCCGAGACGCGGCAGGCCTTGGTGGACGGCGGGATGCGCGTGCGCACCATCGCCCTCGTCCACCAGCAGCTCTACCACGGGCAGCGGCTGAGCCGGGTGGAGCTGTGCCACTACGTGCGGGCCTTGGGGATTTCGGTGCTGCAAAGCCTGGCCCCGCACGCCCGCATGGACTTCTCGCTCGGGCCGGTGCTGACCACCATCGAGGTCGCCGTGCCGGTGGGCCTGATGCTCAACGAGCTGCTCACCAACGCCGCAAAGTACGCCGTGCGGCCCGCCAACACGCCGCCCGCGGATGGCCGGCTCGGGCCCGGGGTGGACGTCGCCATCGGCCTCGCCCTGGACGACGGCCACGCGGTGCTCACCGTGACGGACGCCGGGCCCGGCCTGGGGCCGCCGGGCAGCGCGCCGCGGGGGACAGGCGTCGGCTGGCAGCTCCTTGAGGCCTTGGCGGGGCAGCTTCGGGCCACGGTGTCCACGGACTCGGCGCCCAACGGCCTGCGGGTGGAGATCCGCTGGCCGCTGCCCGTCCTGGCCGCCTGAGGCGGGGAGAGCCCGGGGCGTTGCGGGGGCGGCGAGCCCCCGCCCCCCCACATCCACCCACCCAGAGGGCGTCAGCCCAGAACGCGCACGATGACGACGGTGACGTTGTCTTCGCTGCCGGCAGCGATGGCGTGGCGGACCAGCTCGGCCGCGAGGTCTTCGTCGGCGGGGAGGCGGCGCAGGGTGTCGGCGAGGGTGGCGTCGTCGAAGGGGTCTGTCAGGCCGTCGGAGCAGAGGAGGAAGAGGTCGCCCGGTTGGATGGGGCGGGTGGCGGTGTCGGGCTCGACGGGGCCGTGGTAGCCGACCGACTGGGTGAGGATGTTTTTGTGGGGGACGAGGCGGGCGAGCTCGGGGGTGAGGCGCCCGGCGTCCACCTCTTGCTGGACGACCGTGTGGTCGCGCGTGAGGCGGGTGAGCTGGCCGTCCCGGTAGTGGTAGATGCGCGAGTCGCCGACGTGGCCGTAGTGGGCGACCGGGCCGTCGATGAGGAGCACGGCGAGCGTCGTCCCCATGCCGGCGTGCACGGGATTTTGCTGGGCGGCGCGCCGGATGCGGAGGCTCGCCTGGTTCATGGCGTAGCGGATGCGCTCGCGCACCGCCTCGCCCGGCTGCGCGGTGGCGCGCTCGAGGCGGGTCTCGTCCGGATCGCCATCGGACTCGAGGATGTCGCGGATGGTGTCCACGGCGATTTGGCTGGCGACCTCGCCGCTGGCGTGGCCGCCCATGCCGTCTGCCACGGCGAAGAGGCCGGCGTCGGCGTCGACGAACAGAGCGTCTTCGTTGTTGTCGCGGACGGGGCCGGGATCGGTGCTGGCGTGGGCGTCGAGGCGCATGGGGCTCCGTGGGGCCGTGCGGTGGACTATAAATCAGGGGCGCGGGGCGCACGAGGGCAAGCGATGCAGGGCATCCCAGGGCCGGGCACACGGATCGGCCGCTATACGGTGGGCGCGGAGATTGGCCGCGGCGGGATGGCCGTCGTGCTCGAAGTTTTTGCAGACGGCCACGCGGAGCCGCTGGCGCTGAAGCTTTTGCTGCCCGGGGCCGACGGGGCGGCCGGCGCGCGGCGGTTGCGGCGTGAATTCCGCGCCTTGTCTCGGCTGGATCACCCAGGCGTGCTGCGCGTCTTCGAGGCGGGCGTGTGGGAGGGCCGCCCGTGGTTCGTGATGGAGCGATTGCAGGGCCGGACGCTGCGCGACGAGGTGGACGCGTGGCGCGAGCTGCCGCCGGCCGAGCGGGCGCGCCGGGCGCGGGCGGTGCTGGTGCAGCTCGCGCAGGCCCTGGACGCCGCGCACGCGCGCGGTCTGGTCCACCGCGACGTGACGCCGACCAACATCATGATGCTGGCGGACGGCCGGGCCAAGCTGATGGACTTCGGCGTGGTGAAGGAGCCCGGCGCCGAGCTGACGAGCGTGGGCGAGGTGGTGGGCACGGTGGCCTACATCGCGCCCGAGCAGATCCACGGCGGCCGCGTGGACGCCCGCGCCGATCTCTACTCCCTCGGCGCCGTGTACTACCTCTGCCTGACGGGCAAGCGCCCCTTCCACGCCCGCACCTTGGCCGGCATCATGGACAAGCACCTGCACGTCCCGGTGCGGCCGCCGCGGGAGCTGGTGCCCACGCTGCCCGAAGAGGCGGACGCCGTCTGCGTGCGCCTGCTCGCCAAGGATCCGGCAGACCGCTTCGCCTCGGCGCAGCATCTGTTGCACGTGCTGCACGCCGCCGACGAGGGCGGGCTGGCCCCGGGGGCGCCGGGCTGGACGCCGCCGCTGGTGGGGCGCACGGCGGAGGTGGCGGCGGTGCGCGCGG
>JBEIVK010000368.1:0-4489 GCA_040373935.1 Alphaproteobacteria bacterium | reverse complement strand
GGGCACGACGGCGGCACCGCCGCCGGCGCCGTCAGCCCCAGATGCGCCCGAAGTGGATGCGCGCCTGCTTCACCCACCAGTCCCAGCCGTGGCGGCTCTCGCGGCCCCAGATGTCGGTGGTGCTGGGGATGCCCTTGGCGGGGAGAAGCCGGCCGAGGGCGACCGTCTCCTCGATGCAGCCTTCTTCGTAGGCGCCTTGGCCGCAGACGAGGGTGAGATGGGTGTTGTCGCGGACACGGGCGAGCGCGTCGCCCTGCAGGCCGGGCACGTAGGCGAGCGGGCTGTTGAGGTAGACGTCGGGGCTGTTTTCGCCGCCCGTCAGCGCGGTGGCGAGGTAGCGACCGGAGAAACAGACGGCGCGCCGGAAGATCTCGGGCTGCTTGAGCGCGAAGTTGGCGGCATACATGGCGCCGAGGCTGCAGCCGGCCGACGCGAGCGGCGCCGCGTCCCAGCGGCAATCCTGGCGCACGAAGGGGACGAGCGTGTCGAGGACGAAGCGCTCGTAGGCGGCGTGGCGGGCCATGCGCTGGGCGAGCGGGGCGTCCTTTTTCGTCCACGCCTCGCTCACGTTGCTCTCGGGGCAGTAGACCTTGATGCGGCCGCCGAGGATGAGCGGGGCGAGCGCGTCGACCATGCCCTCCTTGTGCCATTCGTGGGCGAAGCCGGCGGCGCTGGGGAAGACGACGACCGGCAGCCCGAAGTGGCCGTACGCCCAGAGGTGGACTTGGCGGCCCATGGCAGGGCTGTCGAGGAGCAGATGACGGGCGTGCACGGGGACCTCCGCGGGGCCCCGAGTCTACACCCGCGGGCCGCCCGGGCGCTCGACCCACCGCTTCAGGCGCATGGCGTCGCCGGGCGTGCGGGCGCGCCAGAAGGCTTGTTCGAAGGCGTCGGCGGCGAAGCCGGCCACCTCGAAGCGGGTGACGGCATCGAAGATGAGGATGCGCCCGATGACCTCGCGCGTGACGCCGGTGCGCCGGCAGAGGTACGCGAGGACGCCGGCCGGGAGCGCCTTGTGCCAGCGCCCCTTGTCGATCGCGAACCACACGGCCTCGCCCTCGGCGAGATCCGGGCGCGGCTCGGTGCGCACCCGGGGCGGGGCCGGCTGCGAGATGCGCTGGGTCTCGACCAGCTCTTCGGGGGCGGGCAGCTCTTCGCGACGGGAGGCGACGAAGGCGGCGACGAGGCGCTCGGCGTCGTGGGCGGCGAGGAGGGTGCGTGCGACGGAGAGGTCTTCGTCGGCGGCCTCGCCGGTGGGTGCGAGGCGCGCGGCGAGGCGCTCCTGATCGAGCGCGCGCACCTCGTCGGCGGTGGGCGGATGCCCCCACTCGACGGCGACCTTGGCCTGCTGCACGAGCCGCTGGGCGATGCGGCGGCGCGAGGCCGGCACGAGCAGGACGGCGGTGCCCTTGTGCCCAGCGCGACCGGTGCGGCCGCTCCGGTGGAGGAGCACGGCCGGGTCGGCCGGGAGGTCGGCGTGGATGACGAGCCCGAGGGTGGGGATGTCGAGGCCGCGGGCGGCGACGTCCGTGGCGACGAGGACGCGGGCGCGGCCGTCGCGCAGGGCCTGCAGCGACCGGAAGCGCTCGTTCTGCCCGTAGTCGCCCGAGAGGGCGGTGGCCTGGAACCCACGCTCCAACAGCGCGCTGTGCAGGCGCGTCACGCCCTCGCGGGTGCCGACGAAGACCAGCGCGCGGTCGGCGTCCACGGCGCGCAGGAGGTTGACGACGGCGTGCTCGCGCTCGGCCGCCGCGCACACCAACGCCCGGTAGGTGATGTCGGCGTGCGCCTCGTCGGCCGCGACGGCGATGCGGGCCGCGCCCGGGGCGAAGCGCTCGGCCAGGGAGAGGATCTCCGGCGGAAGCGTGGCGGAGAACAGGAAGGTGCGCCGGTTGGCCGGGGCCGCGCCGAGCAGGGCCTCCAGCTCGTCGCGGAAGCCGAGGTCGAGCATCTCGTCGGCTTCGTCCAGCACGACGACGCGCACGGCGCTCAAGTCCAGCGCGCCGCGCTCCATCAGGTCCCGCAAGCGACCGGGCGTGCCCACGACGACGTGCGCGCCCACCTGCAGGCCGCGGAGCTGCCGACGGAAGTCGGTGCCACCGACGCAGCACAGCAAGCGCCCGCCGGCCGTGGCGTAGAGCCAGGTGAGCTCGCGCTCGACCTGCTGGGCGAGCTCGCGGGTGGGGGCGATGACGAGCGCGAGCGGGCGCTCGGCCGGCGGGAACTGGCCGCCGGGGGCCAGCAGGTCCGGGGCGGCGGCGAGGCCGAAGGCCACCGTCTTGCCAGAGCCAGTCCGCGCGGACACGAGCAGGTTTTGCCCGCGGAGGGCGGGGTCTGCCACGGCGGCCTGGACCGGCGTGGGCGAGGAGTAGCCGCGGGCGTCGAGGGCCTGGCGCAGCGCGGAAGGAGCGTGGTCGAAGTTCATGGCGCCGCCGTAAGCCGGCCAGGGGCTGCCCCGCACCGCGCTTTCACGCCCTCGTCACCCGCCGGCGGCGGGAGGGGCGTCCGGATCGAGCCACCGGAGCGCGGGGGTCCCGAACGGCAGCCGCACAAGCCAGCGCGCGCCGGCGCCAGGGGCGGTGTCGAGGGTGATCGTCCCGCCGAAGCGCTCGGAGACGAGCGACTCCACGATGTGCAGCCCGAGCCCGGTGGCGCCCTCGCCGCGGCGGGTGGTGAAGAAAGGCTCCCACACGCGGCCCGCGGTCTCGGCGTCCATGCCGCAGCCATCGTCCTCCACCCGCAGGCTGAGGGCGTCGCCGTCGAAGGCTGCCGACACGGCGAGGACACGCCGGGGGGCGTCGTCCCCCCAGGCGTGCTGGCAGGCGTTCTGGACGAGGTGCGTCAAGACCTGCGCGAGCGCGCCTGCGTCGGCCTCCGCGCAGAGGCCCGGCAGGACGGTGAGGCGCAGCTCCGCGCGGGCGCGGCGCAACAGCGGCTGCAAGCTGCCCAGCACGTCGCCCACCAGCAGGTCGACCTCGACGCGCCGCACGGCGCCGGTGTTTTGGTCCACCGCCACGTTTTTGAAGCTCTGGACCAAGCGGGCGCCGCGCTCCAGGTTGGAGACCGCGAGCGCCAGCGCCTCCTGCGCGCCGACCAGGGCGGCGCGGAGGTCCGCCCGGGAGACCCGCCCGCCCTCCACGGTGGCCGCCATGGCCTGGAGCTGCTCGCGGGCCAAGGACACGGCCGTCACGGCGACGCCGAGGGGCGTGTTGATCTCGTGGGCGACGCCCGCGACGAGCCCGCCCAGCGCCGCGAGCTTCTCCTGGCGGATGAGCTGCCCCTGGGCCGCGCGCAGCTCGTTGAGGGAGACCGCCAGGGCCGCCGCACGCGCCTCGAGGTCCTGGTTGAGCAGGAACATCTCGCGGCTCTTCTCGTGCAGCAGCCCCTCCGCCTCCCGCCGGGCCGCCCGCTCCCGTTGAAACCGCGCCTCCCAGCGCGCGGCGTCGCTCACGTGGGGACCAACCGGAACCGAACGTGGGTGCCGGCGCCGCCGCTGAGGTCTTCGACGCCATCGACCCGCAGGCTGCCGCCATAGTGGGCGAGGCAGGCGTCGAGCAGGCCGGCCGCGAAGCGCCAGAGCCCGCGGGCCGACGCGTAGTCGAGCAGGACCGCGCCGTCGGGCGCGACGGTGGTGGTGAACAGCGGGGGACGGGCCGCCGCGTACAGCTTGCGGACCTCCGTGTGGACGCGGGACTCCAGGCCGTGCAGGAAGGAGAGGGCGTCGGCGTGGGGCGTGACATAGGCCGGGTACAGGGTCACGAAGCGGGCGAACAGGTGCACGCCGTATGCGTGCAGCAAGTCCGGCACCGCCAACCCGGACTCGACGGACAGGGCCTCGACGAGGCGCGTCAGCTCGTCGTCGGCATAGTCGCCCACGCTGGTATAGACGCCGCGCGCGCCGGCCCGCGCCACCACGGCATCCACCATGTCGAGCGAGAACTTGGCCTCGACCATGTCCAGCAGCTCCGTAAAGACCATCCCCATCATCCAACACCCCGCGTCCGTCTCTGCACCGCCGTAACGCTTCCCGCGCGGGGCTGGCGCCGCCGCACAACCGCCCTCTCCCACCATCCATCCGCACGGTATTCTGGCGCGTGGCTCCTCGTCTATCTCTCGATCTGCCTCGGGTGCGCGCCGGGCTGGCCGCCGCGGGCCCCAACGCCGGCGATCCCCTCCTGCTGCTCGATCTCGACGCCCTTTCCGCTCGGGTGTCCGCCCTGCACGTTGTGTTTCCGCCGCGCACACTGATCGCCGCCGCGGTGAAGGCGCTGCCGGTCGGGGCAGCCCTCCGCGCGGCGCGCCGCGCCGGGGCCGGGCTGGAGCTGGGCACCGAGACCGAGTGGGCCCTGGCGGACCGCGTCGGCGTGCCCGGCGCGGACCGCGTCGTCGACGGAGCCGACCTGTCCGACGCCCACCTCGAGTCCGCCCTCGCCGCCGGCGCCCGCGTCACGCTCGACGGGCTGGGCCGCCTGGAGGCCGCCGCCGCCCT
>JBEIVK010000590.1:0-3012 GCA_040373935.1 Alphaproteobacteria bacterium | reverse complement strand
GGCCGCGAGCGCCTCCCGCAGCGCGCCCTCAACCTCGGCCGCCCGCGCGGGGCGGTGCTTCGGGTCTGGATGAAGCAGCGCGTACAGCACGCCCTCCAGGCCGGGCACCAAGCCTCGCACGCGCTCCACCGCGCCCGCGAGCGCGGCCTTGTGCGCGCGCTGCCGCGCCCGCGCGCCGCCGTCTCCGCCGACGGGAGCGGCCCCGCACAGCGCGGCCGCCAAAACGGCGCCGAGCGAGAAGAGGTCGGCCGCCGGGCCGGGCCGGGACCGCGCGCGCTGCGCCTCGGGTGCGAGCCAGGCGGCGTCGAGCGCCGGGGGGAAGTGCCCCAGGGCGGGCCCTCCCAGGAAGACCACGCCGTCCGCGGCGAGGTGGATGGCGTCCGGGCGCACGGCGAGATGCGGCACCCCGGCGCCATCGGCCCAGGACGCGACCGCCGCGCAGAGGCCGGCCCCGATGTGCAAGGCGAGCGCCGGGGGGAGCGGCCCGGCCGCGAGCAGGCCCGACAGCGGCGCCGTGCCCGCCGGCGCGCGCTCCATCACCAAGACGTCGCCGTCCACCAGCAGCCGCTCGTCGGGTGGGACCAGGAGCGGGTGGCGCGCTGCGGCCCACGCGCCCATGCGCGCACGTGCAAAGTCGGCGTCGGCCGTCCCATCGGGCGGGAGCAGCCGCAGCAGCACCGCCGCGCCGTCGGCCCCCACCGCGCGCCACGCGGGGACCCCGCCGCCCGGGGCCGCGGGCCCGAGGACGGAGTAGGATTCGACCGTGGCGGGGAGCGTTCGGCGCATGGGGGTCCACCGGCTCCATAGCGCCGCCGGTCACGCCCGGTCAAGGCGGCGTCCCCGTCGGAGACATCGGCATGAAGCAGGCCCGCAATCTCGCCATCCGCCTCGCCATCGGCCTCGCCGCGGCAGCGCTCGTCGGCTGCGCCCCCGCCGCGCACCGCGGGCTCGCGCGGGTGGGCGACCGCGGGCAGGTGACGCTGCTGCGGCCCGAGGGCGGCACGCTTCGGCTCTCCTACGACCCGGCGGCCGCCCCGCTGCATCAGCTCGCCGGCTGCGTCTTGGAGGTGGACGGCGTGCGCATCGGCCGGCGGGTGCGCGTGCAGGACTGGTCCGTGCTGGACGCCGGCGAAGGCTCGGCGCCCTTCGTGGGCGTCCTCCGCCGCGAAGGCATGAAGTGGCTCCTCGACGATCGCAACTCCGGCAGCACCTTCGCCTTGGTCCCCGACAGCATGGGGCGCCTCACCGAGCAGCGCGGGCAGCTCGTGCTGGTCGTCGGCTTCGTGGTCGGGCCACACGCCGTGAGCGTCGTCCGGTGGGCGCCGCTCACCGGGCCCTCCGCCCCGGCGCTGCCCGGTGGCGCGCGTCCGCAATAGGGGCGCCGCCTCCCGGAGCCTCCCGCCATGCGCACCGCCCTGCTCTCCGTCTCCGACAAGGCTGGCCTCGTCGACTTCGCGCGCGGGCTCGTCGCGCGGGGCTTCCGTCTCCTGTCCACGGGCGGCACCGCCCAGGCCCTGCTCGCCGCCGGCCTGCCCGTCACCAAGGTGAGCGCGCACACCGGCCACCCGGAGATCATGGGCGGGCGCGTCAAGACGCTTCATCCGCGCATCCACGGCGGCATCCTCGGGCGCCGCGGCGTGGACGACGTGGAGGCGGCATCCGCCGGCATCGATTGGATCGACCTCGTGGCCGTGAACTTGTACCCCTTCGAGGCCACCGTCGCGGCGCCGGGGGTCACCCGGGACGCGGCCGTCGAGCAGATTGACATCGGCGGGCCGGCGATGGTCCGCGCGGCCGCAAAGAACCACGCGGACGTCTGGGTCGTCGTGGATCCGGCCGACTACGCCGGCGTGCTCGCGGGGCTCGACGGCCCGGCCGCCGACGCCGCCGCCCAGCGCCGCGGGCTCGCCGTGCGGGCCTTTCGCCACACCGCGACCTACGACGCCGTCATCGCGGGCTGGCTCGGCGCGTCCGAGCCCGCGGGCCCGCCGTTCCCAGAGGAGCTCGCGGTCCCGCTGCGCCGCCAGCAGCCGCTCCGCTACGGCGAGAACCCGCATCAATCTGCGGCGTTCTACGCTGATCCGGGCGCGGGCGGCCGCAGCCTCGCGCGGGCCGTGCAGGTCCAGGGCAAAGAGCTCTCGTTCAACAACCTCGCAGACCTCGACGCCGCCGTGCGCGCCGCCTTCGAGATCGACGGCCCCGGCGTCGCCATCGTCAAGCACATGAACCCCTGCGGCGCCGCCGCCCACGCTGCCGGTCCTGCCGCCGCGTTTGCGCTCGCCTTGTCCGCCGACCCGGTGAGCGCCTACGGGGGCATCGTCGCGTTCAACCGCCCGCTCGACGGCGAGGCCGCCCGCGCGCTCCGCCGCAGCAAGGTGTTCTTCGAATGCGTGGCGGCCCCCGGGGTCGACGACGAGGCCCGCGCCGTGCTCGCCCCCCGCGACAACCTGCGCCTGCTCGAACTCCCCGCCGACTGGGCCGCCGGCCGCCCGCCCGGGCGCGACGCCCGCCGCGTGCAGGGCGGCTGGCTTCTGCAAGACTGGGACCACGACGCCCCCTTCGCCTGGGACAGCCGCGCGGCCCGCGCCCCGGACGCCGGCGAGGACGCCGCCTTGCGCTTCGCGTGGCGCCTCTGCCGCGCCGTCAAGAGCAACGCCATCGTGCTCGCCACCGCCGCGGAGGGCGGCTTGGTCCTGAACGGCGTCGGCGCCGGCCAGATGAGCCGCGTCGACAGCGTCCGCCTCGCCATCACCAAGGCGCAGCGCCCCACCGCCGGCAGCGTGCTCGCCAGCGACGCGTTCTTCCCCTTCGCCGACGGCGTCGAGCTCGCTTTGGCCGCCGGGATCCGCGCGTTCGTCCAGCCTGGCGGCTCCATTCGGGACGCCGAGGTCCTCGCCGCCGCCGACGCCGGCGGGGCCGCCATGGTCTTCACGGGAACGCGCCACTTCCGTCATTGACCCACCGTTTCCGGCCAGAATTGGGCGCCTGCCGGGCTGCGCCCGGCACCCCGCG
>JBEIVK010000003.1:0-22211 GCA_040373935.1 Alphaproteobacteria bacterium | reverse complement strand
GCATCGTCGCTGAGAAAGAGCACGAAATCTGCAACTTCGGCGTGGGCGGCCCGGAGGCGGGTGTCGCCGTGGCCCCTCCCACGCGACGCGGCGGACGCTGGCGCCGGCGACCGCGCGGGGGCCGGCAGGGCCATTCGACAACACGCGCACCGTGACCGGGTGATCCTGCCGCAGAAGCGCCGCGACGCCGGCCGGACGGCCGCGGTGGCACGGGATGAGCGCGACGACGGCCGGGCGGGCGGCGGGCGGCTGCACCGTGGACTCCTGGACGAGAAACGCAGGGGCGGCCTATCCTGAAAACAACTTGCGGAGGGCAGCTTCCGCGCAGCGCGCGCCCACGCGACGGGTGAGGCCGCCACCGCCCTGCGCTATGCTACGGCCATCCGCTGGACAACATGCTGCCCTCACGCCCCTCCGTTCGCCCGCTTCTGGCTGTGCAAGCTTGGTCCTTGCTCACGCTGTCCGTGCTCTCGATCGCGTGGGTCTGGCGCGCGTGGTCCGCGCAGCCGGCCATCGTCCAGGCCCCGCGCGCCGCCATCGAACAATCCCGGGCGGCGGCCACCGAGGCGATGCTGTCGCCGTACCACTTCGCGGTCACGCGCGATGCCGCCCACGCCGCCCGCACCCGGGACGCCGTCGCAGAGGCCGGCGCGGCGCTCAAGGTGATCCGGCCGCTCGTTCCCGGCGCCCGCGCCCCGGTGGACGCCGCGCTGCAAGCCTTGGCAGACCTCGAGGCCGCCACGGGGCGGGTCTACGCGGCCGCCCCGGGGACCGACATCACCGGCGTCTGGGAGGAGGTGGATCTCGCGCGCGGCAAGCTGGTCACGGCGATCGCCAACGTCGAGAACACCGTCGAGGCGCGCATTCAGGTCGCCGCCGAGGAGGCCGTCGCCGGCCTGCTCGCCATCTGGGCGGGCATGGCGATCGTGCAGCTCAGCGTGAACAGCCTCGCCCGTCGCCGGGCCCAATCCAACGAGGAGCACGAGGCACGGACGGTTCGCGGCGTCGTCGTGGACATCGGGGGTGCGCTCCGCCAAGCCGCCAGCGGTGCGCCGGCCCCGCCGATCTCCCGCCCCGAGCCTGGCTCCGCCTTCGAGCCGCTCGCCGACGCCTCACGCGACATCATCGTGGCCCTGGACGCGCTCCGCGCCGCCAACGCCCGGATGCGCAAGTCCACGAGCTTCACGCAGGACCTCATCGAGGCCCTGGCCAACGCCGAGACCCAGGGCGAGGTCCTCGACACCACGGTGCGCGCGGGGCGGGTGGCCTACCCCGACGCCCGCTTCCAAGTGCTCTTGATCGACCCGGCGACCAACGACGTCCAGGCGCACGACGACCGCGACCCGGCCGCCTGCACGCTCACCTGCGCCGACCAGTGCCCCGCCGTGAAGCGCGGCCGCACCCTCCACCACGGCGGCGCCGGCGGCATCTCCCGCTGCGCCCGCCTGAAGGCCCCGGATGTCCGCGTCACCTGCGCGCCCGTGATGACGGACGGGCGGTTCGCCGCGGTGAGCCAGCTCGCGGGCTACGCCCCCGACGCCGTTCAGTTCGAGGACCTGGAGGCCCTGGGCCTCGCGCTCGGCGCGCGCCTGGGCGTGGTCCGCAGCTTGGAGGCGAAGTCGCGGGAGGCCTCCACGGACGCCCTCACCGGCCTGGCCAACCGCCGCAAGCTCCAAGAGCACCTCGCCCGCCTGGACCCAACCGAAACCCCGTTCTGCGTCGTCGCGGCGGATCTGGACCACTTCAAGGCGCTCAACGACGCCTACGGCCACGAAGAGGGCGACCGCTGTCTGCGGATTTTCGCGCGGGTGCTGGAAGACGCCAGCCGCGGCTCGGACCTCGCCTGCCGGGTCGGCGGCGAGGAGTTCCTCGTGCTGCTGCCCGGGGTCGGCCTGCGCGCCGGTCTCGCGGTGTCGATGCGCGTGCGCACCCTGCTGGCCGACGCCCTGGCGGACGACCCGATCCAGTTCACGGTCTCCCTCGGTGTGGCCGCCCGCCCAGACCACGGCGGCACCAGCGACGCCGTCATCCGGGCCGCGGACGCAGCGCTCTACGAGGCCAAGGAGAACGGGCGGGATCAGGTCGTCCCGGCCCGCGGTGGCGCGCTCCTCGGCGCCGCCCGCTGACCCCCGCTCGGGAGCGACGAAGGCCCGCCTCCTGTTGGTCGAACACAACGAACGGAACCGCGACATGCTCAGCCGGCGCCTCATCCGCGCGGGCCACGACGTGCGCATCGCGGTCGACGGCGCCGCGGGGCTGGCGGCGGCGCGCTCGGAGCCGGTGGACTTGGTCCTGCTCGACCTCGCGCTGCCGGTGATGGACGGCTGGGAGGTGGCCCGCCGCCTGAAGGCAGACCCCCGCACCGCCGCCATCCCGGTCGTCGCGCTCACCGCGCACGCGATGCCGGACGAGCGCGCGCGCGCGCTGGCCGCCGGCTGCGACGCCTACGACACGAAGCCGGTGGACCTGCCGCGTCTGCTCTCGGTCATCACGGGGCTCCTGCCCGGCGGCGCCGGCGCGTGACCCTCCTCGGAGTGGCCGCGCTCGGCGGGTCGCTGGCCGTCGCGGCGCCGGTCCAGGTGCCCACCGGCGCGCGGGCGGCCGTCACGCTGGAGCGGCGGCCGGGAGCCGGCGCGCCGGTCTTGCTGGTGCATGGCATCGCCTCCCGCGGCGCATTTTTCGACCTCGGGCCGGGCGAAGACTTCGCCGACGTCCTGTCCCAGGCCGGCTTCGACGTTTGGCTCGTCGACCTGCGCGGCCACGGCCACAGCCGCGACGGGTACGGCGGGGCGCCGGGCGGGCTGGACGCGTACGGGACCGCAGATCTGCGGGCCGCCATCGATCACGTCCGCGCCACCACCGGCGCGCCGCAGGTGGGCCTCGTCGGGCACTCCATGGGCGGGATGGCCGCGGGCGTGCTCCTCGCCACCGGCGGGCACCCGGCGCTCGGCGCGCTGGTCGTGCTGGGCAGCCCAGTGGACTTTCGGTCCCCCGACGGGCTGCGCGCGGTCGGCCGGGCCGGGATGCGCCTGGGCGGGGTCCTGCCACGGATCGGGGTGCCGGCGATGGCGCGCTGGGCGAGCCGGTGGCGGCGCCTGCCGTTCGGTCTCGAAGACGCGCTCTGGAGCCCCGGGAGCCTGACGGCGGCCGAGCGCGCGGCCCTGCTGCACGGCGGGGTGTCTCCGATGTTCCCCGCAGAGCAGCGGCAGATCGCGCGCGCGATCCGCCGCGGCGGCCTGCTGGCCCAAGGCGCGCCCGCGTTGCCCGCGATCGACCAGAGCCCCGTCCCCATTCTCGCGGTCGCCGGCGCCGGGGACCGGGTCGCCCCGCCGGAGACCGTTCGGCGGTGGGCCGCGGGCACGGGAGGGCCGCGGGAGTGGGTGCTCGCAGGGGTCGACGCTGGATTTCCCGCAGATCTCGGCCACTGCGACCTCGTCGTCGGCCGGGCGGCGCGGGAGGCGGTGGCGCCGCGGGTCGCGCGCTTCCTTGGGGCGCACCTCGGGGGCTAAAGCTCGTCGCTTTTCTCCAAGCGGCCGCGCGCGAGATGGGCCGGGTACTTTTCTGCGTTGCGCGCCAGCTTTGCCGCAAAGGCGGCCTCGAGGTCCACGCCGGCCTGCGCGCAGAAGTTGAGCAGGCAGATGAAGACGTCGGCGGCCTCGTCCGCCACGGCCGGCGCGCGGGAGGCGACCGGCGGGAAGGGGCCGTCGTCTCGCGCCCACAGAAACAACGCGAGCAGCTCGTTGGACTCGACGGAGAGCGCCATCGCGAGGTTCCGCGGGTTGTGGTACTGCGCCCAGTCCCGCTCGGCGTTGAAGGCGGCCAGGGCCGCGTGGCACGCGCGGAGCGAATCGAAGGCCGCGGCGCTCGGCGTTGCGGGGGTCGGCTTTTGCATGCTATCTGCCGGCGTTGAGGGGCGCGCGCCGTATCCGTGCGGCGACGCGCCCGCCCCTTCTTCCGCAGGTCCCCAACGCGCATGGCCCACGCCGCCCCCGCTTCTGCCCTCCTCTCCGCGCTTCTCCTCGCTGGCTGTGCGGGCGGCAGCTTCAACCAGGGCAAAGATCTCCTGGGCGACGACACCGGGCCGGACAACAGCGACGGCGGCGGCGGCGACGGCGGGAACGGCGGCGGCGACAACGGCGGGGACGCCGGGAACGGCGGCGGCGACGGCGGGAACGGCGGCGGCGACAACGGCGGGGACGACGGCGGCGGGGACGTCTGCAAGACGAACTACCACCCGATCCACCAGACCGGCTGGTCGAAGACCTTCGCCGTGACCTGGAAGGGCGCGCAAGGCTCGGGCAGCGAGTCGGCGGTCGGCGCCGTGTCCCTCCCCGGGGGCGCCCAGGGCTACCAGTACCGGGAGTCGCTCACCACGGCGGGGATGGCCTGGGACGTCGCCGTGACCGTGGGCTGCAACTCGGTCCCCGGAGACGAAGGGATGTACATCCTCAACTACGAGGGTGACTTCACCATGAACGTCTTCGACGTCCTGCCCCTGCCCGGCTCCCTCTCGGCCACGCTCAACCCGCACCGCAAGTACCTGCCGCCCGAGTACGCGGTGGGCGGGGTCGGCGCCTGGTCGTACTCCTACACGTCCACCATCGCGGCGTCGCTCGACTCCGCGGGCCCGCAAAACGGCGACATCAGCGCCCAGGGCTCCTACACGGAGGCCGGCATCTCCAACCTGGTCCTCCAGACCGGCGAGACCGTCCCCGCCTACAAGCTCATCAACGAGTTCACCACCACGACCACGCTCTTCGGCGCGCCGGTGCCCGCCTCCGGGTACATCGAGCAGTGGTGGGTGAAGGGCCTCGGGCTCGTCAAGGAGACGGCCTACGACTACGCCGACACCTCCGTCCCCCTGATGACGCGGGACCTCACCGCCTACTCGGGCCTCTCCGTCATCGACTGAGCCCCGCGCCGTCCCCGCGCCGACTCCTCTTCCGCCGCCGAGAATGCCGTGATCCTCCTCCTCGTCAGCCTCCTTGCGCCGGCCTCCGCCGAAGATCCGAGCCTGCCCTATCGCCCGACGACCTACGTCGTGGACGACACGCTCACCACGGGCGCCGTGGAGAACTTCCGCTCCCTGGCGGGCGACCCGACGGCCCTCCCCGGCACGCTCAACCCGAAGCCCGTGGCCCCCGCCGCCGATGGCAGCGTCACCCGCACCTTCGGCAAGCACTCCCTGCCGGTCCAGAACCGCTCCTCCTCCTACGCCGACATCAGCGTGAACGGCGTGAAGGTCGGCCGGATCGGCCCTCTCACCGTCGGCGCCATCCACGGCGTGAAGCCGGGCGTCTACTCCGTCGCCTTCCGCCTCCAAGACGGCTCTGTCGAGGAGCGCGAGGTGAAGTCCCTGCCCATCGAGAAGCCTCTGGTGCCCGGCAGCGCGGCCGCCAAGGCCAGCCTCGATGAAGGCTGGGTGCCCACGTGGTCCGCCAACCCGGCGATCGGGATCCACCCCGAGGCCGCGCCGCCCGCGCCGAAGCCCGTCGCCGCGCCGCGCCGCGTCGTGCGCACCGCGGACATGCTCGTCATCACCGACAAGGTGAACTTCGAGACCGGCTCTGCCACGCTGCTGCCCGAGTCCACCGACATCCTCGACCACGTGGCCAGCGTGCTCCAAGAGCACGGCGACATCCAGCTGGTCGAGGTGGGGGGCCACACCGATGATGTCGGCGCCGACGCCGACAACCTTCAGCTCTCGCAGCGGCGCGCCGAGTCGGTGATGGCCTACCTCGTGGGCAAGGGCATCGCCGCCGAGCGCCTGCAGGCGAAGGGCTTCGGGGAGACGCGCCCCCTCTCCGCCGAGACCCCGGAGGAGGCCCGCGACAAGTCGCGGCGGGTCGAGTTTAAGCTGCTGCGCCAGGCCCCGAAGCCCCCCGCCGAATCGCCGACGGCCCCCGCCGAAGGCGGCTGATGCCGGCGCGCGGCGCCACCGCGCGGCTCGGGCTGCTGGGGCTCGCCGCCCTCGCGCCCGCGTGCGAGCGCCCGTGCATCGGGGTGGGCTGCGCGGAGGATTTTGCGGTCGCGCTGGTCACGGTGCAGCAAGGCGGCCCCGCCCTGCGGGGCGCGGACCGCAGCCCCCTGGACGCGTGGGCAGGCGTGGAGGGCACCATCGCGCTCGGGCCCGACTGGGCCTTGCTCGCCGGCGACGGCGTGCTGCTGGCCGGTGTTCCCGCCGAGGGCGCGGTGCGGGCCTTCCGGCTCGCCGATGGGCGCTGGGCGGCGGCAGACGGCGCAGAGGGCACGCTCCGGGACAGCGCCGCGACGGGGGCCTTCGGGGCGGCGATCGACCGCCTGGCCGACATCGACGGGGACGGCCTGGACGAGCTGATCGTCGGCGCGCCGGAGGCGGCGGCCAGCGCGGACGGCCGCCGCGAGGGCCGTGTGGATGTCGTGTCCGGCGGCGTCGGCGGCTTCGGCGTCGCCGAGCCCGCGGCGGAGCGCGGCCTCGTGAGCCTCCGCGGCGCGGGCGTGGGGGACGGGCTGGGCGGGGTCGTGGCCGGCTGTGGCGATCTCGACGGCGACGCCATCCCCGACGTGGCGGTGGCCGGGCCGCTGGCGGACGGCGCGCTGCCCCTGGTCGGGCGCGTGGTGGTGCTGTCCGGGGCGGCCCGCGGGGTCGTGGACGCCGCGGCGCTTCGGCACAGCTGGTCGGGCGTGAGCGTGGGCGAGCGGGCGGGCGCCGCCCTGGCCTGCCGGCACGACCTGACGGGCGACGGCGTGGCAGACCTCGTGGTGGGCGCGCCCTTCGCCGACGGCGTGCAAGAAGCCGAGGGCGCGTTGTACCTCCTGCCCGGCGGTGCGCTGCCCGTCGCCGGCGCGCTCAGCCTGCGCGCCCGCCTCCTGCGGCCAGGCCTGGGGGCCCAGTTCTGGTTCGGCTGGTCGGTGGCGACAGGAGACCTCGACGGCGACGGCCGGGCCGAGCTGGTGGCGGGGGCGCCCGGGGCCTTCGACGGGCGTGGCCTCGTCCTCGTTTGGCCCGGCGCAGACGCCGCCGACCCGGCGACGGCCCTGGCGCCCATCCGCCTCTTCGGCGAGCAGGCGGGGGATGGCTTTGGGAGCACCGTGGCCATCGCCGACCTCGACGGTGACGCCTTCGGGGACCTCATCATCGGCGCGCCTCGCCGCAACCCGAGCCCAGAGGCCGCAGCGCAGAGCTTCGACGCCGGCGCGCTCTACGTGTTCGCGGGCGCAGCCGGCCTCGCGTCCTTCCGGCCCACGCTCGACGCAGGCGCCGCCGACACCATCCTCGAAGACCCCCAACAATACCTACGGACGGGGCGCCGCGTCGCCACCGGCGACCTGGACGGAGACGGCATCGCCGAGCTCGCGCTGCTGCACCGCTCCTCGCCCTGACCGGCCGGCGCGGATACACGGACGGGGCAGAGGAGCCCCCATGTGGACGCAATGGCTGGATGAGACCGCGTCTCTCGCGCGTGAGGCCGGAGCGGCGGTGCGCGCGCGCTTCACCGATGCCAAGGTCCTGAAGGACAAGGGCGGGGGCGAAAACCCCCTGACGGAAGCCGATCTCGCCTCCAACGAGATCCTTCACAACGGCCTCCGGGCGCTGGTCCCCGAGGCCGGGTGGCTCTCCGAGGAGACGGCCGACACGCCCGAACGCCTGGGCCGCCGCCTCTGCTGGATCGTGGACCCCCTCGACGGCACCAAGGAGTTCACGCTCGGCATCCCCGAGTTCGTCGTGTCCATCGCGCTGGTCGAGGACGGCGTCGCGCGGCTGGGCGTGCTCTACAACCCCATCCGCGACCAGCTCTTCACCGGCCTGGTGGACGGCCCCCGCTCCATCGCCCGGCTCAACGGCGCGCCGGTGCGGGTCACGGGGCACGACACCCTCGCCGGCGCCCGGGTGGTCTGCTCCCGCACGGAGATGCAGAAAGGCTGGTTCGAGCCCTACCGTCCCTACGGGCTGCAGCCGGAGCCGGTGGGCTCGGTGGCCTACAAGTTCGGGATGGTGGCCGCCGGTCTCGCCGAGGCGAGCTTCACCCCCCAGCCCCGCCACGAGTGGGACATCGCCGGCGGGGTCGCGCTCGTCGAGGCGGCGGGCGGACGCACCTCGGACCGCCACGGCCGGCCCTTCGTCTTCAACGCCCCCAAGCCCCTCGTCCACGGCGTGGTGGCCACCAATGGCCCGCTCCACGAGGCGCTTCGGGGCATCATCGGGCAGGGCTGAGCCGTGCCGCGCGCGCTGCTGCCCGTCCTGCTCACCGTCTTCCTGGACCTGGTCGGCTTCGGGATCGTCATCCCGTTGTTGCCGTTCTACGCCCAGGACACCGGGGCGTCGCCGCTCCAGGTGACGCTGCTGATGGCGTGCTACTCGCTCGCGCAGTTCCTGATGGCGCCGACCTGGGGCGGCCTGTCCGACCGCTACGGGCGGCGGCCCATCCTGCTGGTGAGCATCCTCGCCACGGCGGTGGGGCTGGCCGGCTTCGCATGGGCGGACTCCCTCGCCGCGCTGTTCGTGTTTCGCACGCTGCACGGCGCCGCCGCCGCCAACATCAGCACGGCCCAGGCGGCCGTGGCGGACCTGACCACCCCCGAGACCCGCGCGAAGGGCATGGGGCTCATCGGCGCGGCCTTCGGCGTCGGCTTCACGGTCGGGCCCGTCCTCGGCGGAGAGTTGTCGCGCGGCGGCAACACCGAGCTGCCGATCTGGGTGGCCGCCGGGTTGTCGGCCTTTAATCTCTTGTTGGCGGCCGCGCTCCTGCCGGAGACGCGGCGTCCGGGGGGCGAACCCCGGGCGCGCACCATCTCGGCGCGGGCCTTCGCGCAGGCCCTCGCCCACCCGCGGGTGGGGCTGCTCGTCGCGCTCACCTTTGTCATCACGACGGCCTTCGCCCTGATGGAGAGCACCTTCACCCTGTTCGCCGACCACGTGCACCGCCTGGACGCGGTGGCGTTGGGCCGCATGTTTGGCGTCGCGGGCGTGGTGGCCATCCTCGTTCAGGGCGGGCTCATCGGCCGCCTCGTGCGCCGCTTCGGCGAGGAGCGCCTCGTCCCGCTGGGGGTGGCCCTCATGTCCGTGGGCCTGGCGCTGCTGCCGCTCGCGCCGCCGACGGCCGGCTTGGTGGCCGTCTTCATCCTGATTTCCTTGGGCCAGAGCCTAGTCACGCCCAGCCTCAACAGCCTCGTCTCGCGCGCAGCAGGAGACGCGCAGGGCTTCCTCCTCGGCACCAACCAGTCGATGGGCGCGCTCGCCCGCGCGGTGGGGCCGGCGCTCGGCGGCCTCCTTTTCACCGGATGGAGCCCCCGAGGGCCGTTCTGGTTTGGCGCGGCGCTGCTGGCGGGCTGCGTGGGCCTGGCCGTGGCCGCGACCCGGCGCGCCTCAGACCGCGCCCCCGCCGCCCCCTGAAGGCTCGGCATCGAACGCCGCAAACCGGGCGTCTGCCGGCCAACGCGCCCGCGCGGCGGCGAGGTGCTCGGCGGCGAGCACCCGCGCCCCGGTGGACCGGTACTGCTCGATGACGACCAGCTCTTCATCGGCCGTGGGGCGCAGCATCGGGCTGCGGGGGGCCAGCGCGGCCTCCAGACGGCGCAGGGCGGCGGCCTCCTGGCCGGTGCGGCGGAGGCGGGCCACGGCTTCGGCCGCGAGATCCCGCCGGTTGGCGTCGAGCGCGGCGTGGGCGACCGCGACGAGCCCGGCGGCCTTTCCCTCGACGAGGGTGAGCGCGCGCGCGTCGAGGGCGGCGCGGGCCTCGCCATCGGCCACGCGGGAGCGGGCGACGGCCCGGCACGCCTCGCCGGAGCGCATGTTGTCGGAGAGGCGCGGCAGCAGCGCGACAAAAACCGCGATGGCCACGGCCGGCAGGGCCCACGGCGGCAGTTGGACGCCCAGGTTGGTGAGGGCTTGGCTGAGGATTTGGGCGATCGCGTGCATCCCGCCGTTCTACGCACGGGCCCGCGGCGCGGCAAGAGGGCACCGGGCCGGCCAGCCGGCGGCCGCCACGCGGACGGCAGGCGGGGCGACAGGAAGGGGGCGTTACGGGGGAAACCTTGGTTTCCCCTGTCCCCTGCCCTGTCGAGCCCGCATCGGCGGCCCCACCCCGGACGCGCGGGGGGCCTTTGCCGGCTGCACACGCCCGTTCGGCGCGGCGACCTGCGCGGCGCGCGCGACGTCGACGAACAGGGCGCCATCGCCCGCGGGCGGCGATATGCTGGCCGGGGGGTCGGTGCGATGTCCTGGAGCCGCCATGTGCTGCTGGTCTTGGGCGCCGCCTGCGCGAGCGACTACGGGCTCGGCCGCAAGGGCGACGACAACGATGGGGACAACGAAGGCGGCGTTGTCCCGGGGACCGACACGGCGGTCCTGACGCCGGCTTGGTGCGTGGAGCCGGATGGGCTGCCGGTGAGCGTGCCGGCCGACGAGAGCTGCACCCTCACCCCCGTGGACGGCCCGCTGGACGCGGTGCTCGAATGGGAGATGCGGACCTTCGGCAACTACGGGGAGTACAACCAACTCCTGACGCCGCCGATGGTGGGCAACCTGACGGACGACAACGGCGACGGGACGGTGGGGCGCGACGACCTCCCGGACATCGTGTTCGTGGCGGACGATGACGGCGAGCGGCCTCACCAAAAGGGCATCCTGCGCATCATCCCCGGAGACGGCAGCAACCCCGGCCTCGCGATCCAGCGCATCGACACCACGGTCGATGGCGAGACGCTCCAAATCTATCCGTACCGCTACGGAAACGTCGCGCTGGGAGACGTCGACCTGGACGGGACGCCGGAGATCGTCGCCATCGTGCAGCCGGTGACCGGCGGCGGCGGCGATGTCGGGGGCGGCGGCTCGGACGTCGGCTCCGGCGGCGGGGAAGACGGCGGCGGCGACGACGGCGGCGGCGAGGTCCCGGTGTCGGGCTTCGCGCCGTGCACCCTGGCGGCCATTCGGCCGGATGGCACTCTGCTGTGGGTGAGCCAGGGCGCGGACTTCGACTGCGGCGGCCACGCGCCGGCGCTCGCAGATCTCGAGGGCGACGGCGACGTCGAGGTCGTGCTGGGCGCGCTGGTGGTCGACGGGCTCGACGGGCGCTTCGTCTGGCGCGGCGACGGCGGCGCGGGGTCTTTTCCTTGGCATCCGGAGACCGGGACGCTCTCCGTGCCGGTCGACCTCGACGGCGACGGGCAGCTGGAGGTCGTCACCGGCAGCACCATCTACGCGGCGGACGGCACGGCGCGCTGCGGCACGGGCGCGCCGGAAGACGACGGCTTCATCGCCGTGGCAGACCTCGACGCAGACGGCCGCGGGGAGATCGTCAGCGTGGGCAACGCGACGGTGCGCGTCCTCGAAGACGACTGCACCGAGGCGCGGCGGTGGTCGCTGTCCGGCGGCGGCAATGGCGGCCCGCCCACCATCGGCGACTTCGACGGGGACGGCGCGCCGGAGATCGGCATCGCGGCGGCGGCGTCCTACGCGGTCTACGAGGCGGACGGGCGGGTGGTGTGGGCCATGCCGGTGGACGACGCGAGCTCGCACTCGACCGGCTCCGCGGTCTTCGACTTCGAAGGCGACGGGCGGGCAGAGGTGGTCTACGCCGACGAGTCCACGCTCTGGGTCTTCGACGGCAGCACCGGGGAGGTGCGGCTGGCCGACAACCGGCACGCGTCGCGCACCCTGCACGAGTACCCCACCATCGCTGACGTGGACGGCGACGGGGAGAGCGAGATCATCGTCCCCTGCGGCGGCGGCCACGAAGACGAGCGCAGCAACGGGTTCTACGTGCTGGGCGGCGCGCAGGGCTGGGCCTCGTCGCGCCCGGTGTGGAACCAGCACGCCTACTCCATCACGCACATCGACGACAACCTCCGCGTGGTGTCGCCGACGCCCTCCAACTGGCCCACCTACAACACCTTTCGCAGCGGGGATCTCACGCCTGCGGGGGGCGGCGGCTCGCCGGACGCCGTGCCGGCGGTGGAGCCCTGCCTCGAAGAGTGCCCGAACGACCGCCTCGTGGTGTTCGTTCGCGTGGGGAACAGCGGCGCGGGCGGGCTGCGCAGCGGCGTGCCGGTGAGCGTCTACGCGGATGACGGCACGCGGGAGCTGCTGGCGACGGTGTGGACCTCCGAGGTGGTGGCCGAGACCGCCGTGTCCTCCACGCTTCGGGTGACGCTCCCGCGCGAGGGCCTGCGGGACCGCGACCTGCTCGTCATCGTGGACGACGACGGCGGCACGGGCTGGGTGGAGGAATGCACGGAGAACAACAACATCGCGCGCATCCCGGCGGCCGAGCTGGCGTGCCCTTGACGGGCCTGCTGCGCGTCCCGGCGCTGCGAGACAACTACGGGTGGCTGTGGGCCTGTGATGGGGGCTTCGTGGCGGTGGACCCGCCGGAGTCCGCGCCCGTGCGCGCGGCTGCGGCGCGGGCCGGCTTGCCGATCCGGTGGGTGCTCTTCACGCACCACCACGCCGATCACGTGGGCGGGGCGGCGGGGCTGCTCGCCGATGGCGTGGAGGCGGTCTACGGGCCGGCCTCCGACGCCGCCCGCTTCCCGGGGCTGACGCACGGGGTGGCCGAGGGAGACGCGGTGGTGCTCGGCGGTCAGCGCTTCGTCGTCTGGGAAGTGCCCGGACACACGCGCAGCCACCTCGCCTGGTGGCTGCCCGATGCGGGCGTGTGCTTCGTGGGGGACACCGTGTTCTCCGGCGGCTGCGGGCGGATGTTCGAGGGGGACCCTGCGTCCTTCGCCCGCTCGCTCGCGCGGCTTCGGGCGCTGCCCCCGGAGACGCTCCTGTGCCCGGCACACGAATACACAGCCGCCAACCTGCGTTGGGCCCTGGGGCTGCTGCCGGGAGACGGCCCGCTGGCCCGGCGCGCGGCGGAGGTGGAGGCGCTGCGCGCCCGTGGGGAGCCGACCGTCCCGACGCCCGTGGCGGAGGAGCGCGAGAGCAACCTGTTCTTCCGCTTGGAGGACCCCGCGGTGGCGGCCGCGCTGGGGCTGGGGCCGTCGGCCGGGGCGGCAGAGGTTTTCGGCGCCCTGCGGGGGCACAAGGATCGCGCCTGAGCTCAGGCGTACAGACACCGCCCAGATGTCAAGGTCAGACTGTGTCCGCCTGATCGGCTGACAACCGATCGGACGCCCGATAGACTGAACGCATGTCACGGTTCCTGGTCGCCCACCTGCCGAGCTTCCGCCTCGACCGCTGCGGCTGGGGCGCGGCCGACGCGGTCGCGCTCGTCTGCGAAGAGCACCAGACCACCCGCGTCCTGGCGGTGTCCCCCGCCGCGGCCCGGGCCGGGGTGCGCGCCGGGATGGTGCTGGCCGAGGCCCGCGCCCTGCTGCCCACCTTGCTCGCCGAGCCTTTCGACGCCGCCGGCGAGTCCGAAGATCTCTCGGCCCTCGCCGCGCAGCTGTTGCGGGTCTCACCGGCGGTGGCCCCGCTGCCGCCCGCGGCGGTGGTGGCATCCCTCGATGGCCTCGTCGGGGCGCGTGCGCCGGGGGGCGAAGAGGCGCTGGCGTCCGCCGTGCAGGCGCGGCTGGAGGCGCTGGGGCACACGGCGCGGGTCGCCATCGCCGACGACCCGCAGACCGCCCTGCTCGTGGCGGTCTGGTCGGCCCAGGCGCAAACACGGGTGCCCCGCGGCGCCGGGGCCGAGGCGCTGGCCCCGCTGCCCCTCGGCGCGCTGGAGCTGCCCCCCGGCGACGCCGCTTGGCTGGACACCCTCGGCGTGCGGGACATCGGGGCCTTCGGCGCCCTGCCAGCGGCTGCCTTGGCGGGCCGGGTGGGCGGCGCCACCCTCGCGGCACACGCGGTGGCGAGCGGGCGTGCGCCGGCCCCGCAGCTCCCGCCGGCCACCGAGGGGCGGCCGCTCGGGCTCACCCAAGCCCTGCCCGACGCCGTCACCGATCTCGACGCCCTGCTCTTCGTGCTCAACGCGCTCGTGCGCGGGTTGTGCACGCGGCTCACGGCCCGGGCCGAGGCCGCCCCGCGGGTCGAAGTGCACCTGCAGCTGGGCACCGGCGCCTTGCAGATCGTGCCGGTCGGGGTCGGAGCCCCCACCCGCGATCCGCAGCGTCTGTTCTCGCTGGTGCGGGCGCGGCTGGCGTCTTTTCAGGCGGGCGGCCCCGTCGAGGCGGTGGGGCTGCACTGCCCGGCCCCGGCGCCCTGGGACGGCCTCCAACAAGACCTGCTCGCCCGCCAGCGCAGCCGAGAGGCCGTGGCCGAGGTGGTCGCGCGGCTCGAAGACGCGCTGGGGGCCAGCGCCTTGGGGATGCCGCGTCTCCTCGATCGCCACCGGCCCGAGGCGGCCTGGGCGCTCGGGCCGGCGTCTCCAGGGCGGGCCGGGGGCGCACCGCGGGAGGGGGCGGAGGGGCCGGGGCCGGTCGACGCCCGGGCAGGCGGGCGGCCCCCCGCGGCCGACCCTGTCTGGGAGTGGGAGGGCGAGGCCACGCCGCCACCGCCGGTGCGGCCCAGCCTTCTCCTGCCCGCACCGCTCGCGGTGGACGTGCGCACCGGGCCAGGCGGGCGCCCGCAGGCCGTGCGGGTGGGCGCGCGCTGGTGCACGGTGGCCATGGTCGAGGGGCCCGAGCGCCTCGGCGGCGAGTGGTGGTCCCGCCCCTTCGACCGCACCTACTGGTCGCTCACCCTGGACGATGGGCGGGTCGCCTGGGTGTGCCGAGAAGACGGCACCTGGGCCTTGCAGGGCTGGTGGGACCACCCACGGCCGCGGCGGGCCCCGTGACAGGCGTGCCCGAGCTGTGCGCGGTGAGCGCATTTTCCTTCTTGGAGGGCACCGCCTCCCCGGAAGATCTGGTGCAGGCGGCGGCGCGCCTCGGCCTGCCCGCCCTCGGCATCGCCGACCGCGACGCGGTCTACGGGCTGCCCCGGGCCTGGAAGGAAGCCCAACGCCTCGCGGCGGAGGGGCCCGCTCCTCGACTTTTGCATGGCGCGCGGCTGACGGTTCGAGGGCTGCCCGGGCTCGTCCTGCACGCGGCCGACGCCCGGGGCTGGGCGCGGCTGTGCCGCCTCATCACCGCGGCGCGCAGCGGGGGGGCTCTGGACGCCGCCGATGGCGCGGCCCCGCATGGCCGGCCCGGCGTAGAGAAGGGCCGCGCCCGGTTGCCGTTGGAGGCCCTGCTCACCGACACCGCCGGGCTGGAGGCCATCGTGCTGGGCGCGGTGGACGACGGGGCGCTCGCGGCGGCGCGGGAGGCCTTTGGCGGGCGCCTGAGCCTGGGGCTGACCCGGGCCCTGGGCCCCGACGACGCCGGGGCCTTCGCGGAGCGGATGGCCCAGGGCGCGCGGGTGGGCGTGCCCTTGCTCGCGACGATGGCCCCGCTGATGGTGGAGCGGGCGGACCGCCCGCTCGCCGACGTGCTGGCCTGCATTCGGCTGGGGGTGTCGCTGGACGGCGCCGGCCGGGCGCTCGCCCCCAACGCCGAGCGCTTCTTGCGCGGCGCGGCGGCGATGGACGCGCTGTTCGCGGCGTGCCCGGCCGCGCTGGACCGCGCGCGAGAAGTCGCGGGGCGGCTCCACTTCACGCTGGCCGAGCTGGCCTACCGCTACCCGCGGGAGGTCGTGCCTCCCGGCTGGACCGCGATGGGATGGCTGGAGCGCCTGACGTGGGAGGGCCTGGAGGCGCGCTTCCCCGGCGGCGTGCCGGGCACGGTGCGCACGACGGCGCGGCACGAGCTGGGCGTCATCGCCCGTCTCGACTTCCCGGCGTACTTCCTCACGGTGCACGATGTCGTGCGCGAGGCCCGGCAGCGCGGCATCCTGTGCCAAGGGCGGGGCAGCGCGGCGAACTCGGTGGTGTGCTTCGCGCTCGGCGTGACGTCGGTGGACCCAACCGCCACCTCCCTGTTGTTCGAGCGTTTTTTGTCGGAGGAGCGCGGCGAGCCACCGGACATCGACGTCGACTTCGAGCACGAGCGCCGCGAAGAGCTCATCCAGTACGTCTACGGGCGCTACGGGCGGGAGCGCGCCGCGATGGTCTGCAACATCATCACCTGGCGGCGGCGGTCAGCGGTGCGAGACGTCGGGAAGGCGCTCGGCTTTCCGCTCGACGTGCTGGACCGCCTCGCCGGCTCCATGCACTGGTTCGACACCGGCGGCCTCGACACGGCCCGCCTCGCCGAAGCCGGTCTGGACGCCGCCGACCCGCGGGTGGCCTGGCTCGCCCAGCTCGTCGGCCGGATGGTGGGCCTGCCGCGCCACCTCGGGGTGCACAGCGGGGGCTTCACCATCTCGGATGGCCCCCTGGTGGACCTCGTGCCCGTCGAGCCCGCGACGATGGAGGCCCGGACGGTCCTGCAGTGGGACAAGGACGACCTCGACACCGTCGGCTTCGTGAAGGTCGACCTCCTCTCCCTCGGCATCCTCACGGCCATCCGGCGGGCCTTTCACCTGTTGGCGCCCTTGCGCGGTGTGCCGCTGGACCTCGCCTCCGTGCCCGCCGAAGACCCCGAGACCTACGACATGCTCTGCGCGGCCGACTCAATGGGCATCTTCCAGGTGGAGAGCCGCGCCCAGATGTCCATGTTGCCGCGCTTGCGCCCCCGCACTTGGTACGACCTCGTCATCCAGATCAGCCTCGTTCGCCCCGGGCCCATCCAGGGCGGAATGGTCCACCCCTACCTCCACAACCGCGCAGACCCATCGGCCATCGACTACACGCACCCCGCGCTGGAGCCCATCCTCTCGCGGACCTGCGGCATCCCGATCTTCCAAGAGCAGGTCATGGCGATGGCCGTCGCGGTGGGCGGCTTCACCCCCGGCGAGGCCGACCAGCTGCGGCGGGCGATGGGCGCGTGGCGCAAACGCGGCGGCTTGGAGGCGCACACGGCCCGGCTGATGGACGGCATGGCGGCGCGCGGCATCCCCGCCGACTACGCGGCGCGCATCGCGGCGCAGATCCGGGGCTTCGGCGAGTACGGCTTCCCGGAGAGCCACGCGGCGAGCTTCGCCCACCTCGTCTACGTCTCGGCTTGGCTGCGGCGCCAGTGGCCGGCGGCCTTCTGCGCCGCCCTGCTCAACAGCCAGCCCATGGGATTTTACGCGCCCCGCACCCTCGTGGCCGACGCAGCCCGGCACGGCGTGGAGGTCCGCCCGGTCTGCGTGCAGGCGAGCGCCTGGGACTGCACCTTGGAGGCGGCGCCGGGCACTGTGCGCGCCGAGGGCCGGGCGGTTCCGGCCCATGCCCTGCGGCTCGGGCTGCGCATGGTGCGGGGGCTCTCGGAGGCGGATGCGGCCGCCCTCGAGCGGGCGCGGGCCACGGGCGGGCCGTTCCGGTCGGCGGCGGAGGTGGCGGCGCGGGCCGGCGTGCGGAAGGACGTCCTGCTGCGCCTCGCGCGGGCCGGGGCCTTCGACGCGTTGGGCGCCGCGCGGCGGGACACGGTCTGGGCGGTGCAGGGGCTGCTGGACTTGCCCCTGTTCCGGGGGCTGGCCCGCGCCGAGCCGCCGGTCGCCCTGCCCGCTCCCACGCCCGACGACGACCTGCGGCTGGACTTCGCGGCCACCGGGCTCAGCCTGCACCGGGACCCGGTGGCGCTCGCCCGCCCCCGCCTCGCACGGCAGGGCGTGGTGCCGGCGGCCGAGGCGCTTGCCCGGCCCGATGGGGCCATCGTGTCGGTGGCGGGGGTGGTCACCCACCGGCAGCGGCCGGGTACGGCCAATGGCGTGCTGTTCATGACGCTCGAAGACGAGAGCGGCCTCGCCAACCTCATCGTCTGGCCGAAGGTCGTCGAGCGTCAGCGTGCGCTGGTGCTGGGCCACCCGCTCGTCGTGGTGCGCGGCCGGGTGCAGCGCCAGGGGGACGCCACGTCGCTGCTCGCGCTGGGCTTCCGGGCTTTCCCCGCCGAGGCGACGGTCGCGCCGCCGTCGCGGGACTTCCGGTGAAGCGCGGGGGTGCCGGGATGGCCCCGGCCGCCGAAGACACCGGTGGCGCCCCACCATGGGGCTCCCCGGTTGCGGCTTTCCGAAGGAGCCACCGGGAGGTCGTCGGGCGGCCGGGGCCACACCCCCGGTCCCTCTCTTCCACGGATCGCCCCGGCAAGAACATGAGGGGGGCGATACGAGGGGCGGCGCGGAGGCGATCGTGTCCACGGATTCCACCCCCGGCGGCCCCCTCGAAGAGGGCGGCGCCGACGAGTCCTTCACCGAAGGCGACGCGCAGATGCGCGGGCCGCTGTTCTCGCGTGTGCACCTCGGGGTCGTCTTCGCGCTCGCCATCGGCGGCGGCGCGGTGGGCGGCGCGCTCACCACGCCCAAGGACGGCGTCCTGCTCACGCTGGGCGTGCTCATCGCCGGGCTCGCCTTCGCCTTCCTCGCGAAGCCACCTCCCCTGCGGCGCCACCCGGGCCGCGGCGGTGCGGTGGACTTCGGGCGCTCGCCCCCCCCGCGCGAGGACGAGCCGCCCGCCGACGACACCCCGGCCGAACCTCCCAACCGCGCGTCGCGCCGCAAGGCTGCCCGCGACGAGCGCCGCGCCGCCGGCAAGGCCCGCGCCGCCGCCGCCAACGCTCCTTCTGCGCCGAGCCGCCGATGACGACTTCTCTCTGGCTCGATTCTCCCCACCAGCCTGCGCCGCCGCTCGCCGCGGACACCTCCTGCGATGTCCTGGTCATCGGCGGTGGCCTCTGTGGCGCGGCCTGCGTGGGCGCGCTGGCGCGGGCCGGCCACGATGTCGTCTGGCTCGAGGAGGGGCGCGTCGCGGGCGCCGCGACAGGCCGCAACGCCGGCTTCGTCCTGCAAGGGACGGCCGAGCGCTACGACCGCGCGGTGGCGCTGCTCGGGCGCGAGCGGGCGCGGCGCATCCACGGCTGGTCGCTCGACAACCACGCCCGCATCGCGGCGGCAGCCGCCGGGATCGACTGCGCGTACCGCCGGGGCGGCAGCCTGCAGCTGGCGGGCAGCCCCGAGGAGGAGGCCGAGCTGGTCGCCTCCGCCGCCCTGCTCCAAGAAGACGGCTTCGACGCCCAACTCCTGGAGGGTGAGGCGCTGGGCGCCGTGTACCGCGCCGCGGGCTTCCGGCTCGGGGTGCTGCTCCCGGCGGACGGCGAGCTGGACCCCGCGCGCTTCGTGCGCGGGCTGGCCGCACGCGCGGTGGCCGATGGCGCGCGGCTCCACGAGGGCACGCGCGTCGCGGCGCTGGACGCCGGGACGATGGGCGACGTCCGCGCCGAGACGTCGGGGGGCACCGTGCGCGCGCAGGTGGCCGTGCTCGCCACCAACGCCCGCGCAGCCGAGCTGCTGCCGTTCTTCCACCACAAGGTGGACCCGGTGCGCGGCCAGATGCTCGCCACCGCGCCGGCCCCGCCCACCTTCGACCGCCCGGTCTACGCCGACCACGGCTTCGACTACTGGCGCCAGCTCCCGGATGGCCGGGTCGTGCTCGGCGGCTGGCGCAACCTGGATCCGGCATCGGAGGTCGGCACGGCCGACGTCCTGCACGGCGGCATCCAACAGCGCATGGAGGAGTTCCTCCATCGCTTCGCCCCGCTGCGGGGCGTGCCGGTCACCCATCGCTGGTCGGGGACGATGGGCTTCTCCAAGGACGGGCTGCCCCTCGTCGGGCCTGTGCCCGGGGCGGCCGGCGCGCTCGCCGGCGTCGGCTTCACCGGCCACGGCTTCGGCTTCGCCATGCTCGCCGGCCAGGCCCTCGCCGCCACGGTGGACGACGGGCGACACCCCTTCTGCGACGACCTCACCCCCTACCGCCTGCGCTGAGCGTGGCGCCGCCGCCCCGCGCGGCTATGACTCTGCTCCGGGCGCTTCCCCCCGGCTGGGACACACCCCCATGGGCCTCGACTACCGCGTCAAGTGCTGCCCCGACGGTCTTGTGACAGACCGGCGGCGGCGCATCAAGGTTCTGGATTGCACCATCCGCGACGGCGGCATCTGCAACGACTGGGCCTTCGACCACGGGCTCGTCGCCCGCGTGCACGGCGCGCTCTCCGCCGCCGGCGTGGACTACATGGAGGTGGGCTACTGGTCGGACGCCAGCGCCTTCGCCGATGAGGCGGTCGGGCCCTGGCGCTTCTGCGCCGAGGGAGACTTGGCGCGGGCCGTCCGCCCCGGGCCGATGAAGCTCACGACGATGGTGGACATCGGGCGCATCCGCCCGCAGGACATCCCGGACAAGTCCGCCACCGTCATCGACGCCGTCCGCATCGCCACCTACGCCCACCAGCTCGAAGAGGCCCGGCGGGTGCTCGACCGCTGCTTGGAGGCCGGCTACGAGACCTTCGTCAACGTGATGGCGGTGTCCACGCTGCCCCCCGACGACGTGGACCGCAGCCTTCTCAAGCTCGCGGGCAGCGGCGTTCACAACGTCGCGCTGGTGGACAGCTTCGGCGCCCTTTTCCCGTTCCACGTCCGCTACCTCGTCCACAAGTACATGAACTACCTGGGCGAGGGCATCCGGGTGGGCGTGCACTTCCACAACAACCTCGAGCAGGCCTTCGCGAACAGCGTGGTCGCCATCGATGAAGGCGTCGATGTGGTGGACGCCACGGTGCATGGCATGGGGCGCGGCGCCGGCAACTGCCCGCTCGAGCTCCTGCTCTTCTACTTGGACAACCCGCGCTACGACGTCGCGCCCATCCTCGATCTCATCGAAGAGTTCGCGACGATGCGCCAAGACCTCCGCTGGGGCTACCACCTGCCCTACGCGCTCACGGGCTACTTCAACGTCCATCCGCGGGCCGGCATCGACCGCATGGCCCGCCCGGACCGCCACCAGGTCCGGGACATGTTCGAGGCCCTCTCCGGGCGCCTTGCGCCGCGCGCCCGCGGGACGGGCTGAGGCCATGGGGCTCGCGCGGCGGCTGCGGCGCTGGGCCACGGCGGCGGCGGTGGTGGCGGGGGTTGTCCTCGCCACGGTGACGGGGCTCGTGTTCGCCACCGCGTGGAGGCCCGCGCCCACGGAGCCGGTCGCGCCCGAGGCCCGGGCCCCTGACGCCCCCGCCGTGGAGCCCGACGTCCCCGTCACGGTGGTGAGCTGGAACCTCCAGTTCGCCGGCTCCCGGGCTCACCACTTCTTTTACGACGGCGGAGACGCGGTCTCCGTGCCCGCCGCAGACGTCGCCGCGACGACCGCCGGCATCGCGGAGACGCTCGCGCGCCTCCAGCCAGACCTCGCGTTGCTGCAAGAGGTGGACCGCGACTCCGCCCGCACGGGCCGCGTGGACCAGCACCCCACCTACGCCGCTGCCCTCGGCCTGCCGGTGCACCTGAGCGCGCCGTACCACCGGTCTCCCTTTGTCCCAAAGCCGCTGGGAGATCCGCTCGGCCGGGTCAGCCTGCACCTCTCCGCGTTCTCCCGGTACGCCGTCGCCGCCGCCACGCGCATCCAGCTCCCCCTGCAGCCGGCCAACCCGGTGGTGCAGGCCTTCACGCTGAAGCGTTGCCTCCTCCACCTCGACCTCCCCGTGCGGGGGCACGCGCTGCCTCTCGCCGTCGGGGTCACCCACCTCGACGCCTTCACCTACGGCGACGGCACGCTGGACCGCCAGGTCGATGCCCTGCTCGCCTGGGTCGCGGCGCGCCCGCCCGGGCAGCCCTGGCTGCTCGCGGGCGACTTCAACCTCCTCCCGCCCGGGGACGACCGCGGCCGCCTCCCGCCCAAGGAGGCCGCGCTCTACGCGGACGACCCAAACCCCCTGTCGCGCATCTGGCCGCGCTTCCGCGAGGCCTTCGGCCCGGACTTGCTCCGCCCGGAGGCCCGCACCTACCTCCCCTTCGGGGCGGGCGCCCCCGACCGCAAAATCGACTACCTCTTCACCGGCGGCCCGGTGGAGGTGCTCGACGCACGGGTGGAGGACGCCGGGCCGCGCTGGTCGGACCATCTCCCCCTCCGCGTCGTGCTGCGGGTGCTGCCCGCCTGACCCCGCGCGAACCCCGGCTCAGCGGCGGTCTTCCCAGCGGGCCTGCTCCTTCTCCAACGCCTCCAAGCGGCGCTTCAAGTCCTCCACCGACGCCTCCAGGGCGTTCGGCGACGCGGCGGGAGCCGGAGCGCGGCTGCGGATCGCGACCAGCGCCGCGCGGGCGTCGGCGTCGAGGCCGGTGCCCGACTCGCGCCGCGCCGCAGCCTCCAGCAGCGGCACGCTGTCGGCGTCCCCCAGCCCGCCCAGCAAGGCCATCGCCGCCTCGCGGGAGCGGAGGTCGATGTCGTCGAGCAACCCCTCGGCCGCCCGCGCCACCCGCGCGGCCAGGGCGTCTGCGCCCGACGCGCCCTCGCGCCGCGCCCGCG
>JBEIVK010000165.1:0-7601 GCA_040373935.1 Alphaproteobacteria bacterium | reverse complement strand
GGGCCGCAGGCCCGGCAGGCGCCCGACGCTAGATGAGCTTGTAGACGAGCTTCAGAGGCTGGCCTTTGCGGACGAGCTCGACGCGGAGGGTGCGCTTGTTGCGGAGCTTGCGGTAGGCGGACAGCGCGTCGAGGATGGTGGTGACCTCCTTGCCGTTGACGGAGGTGACGACGTCGCCGTTGCGGAAGCCGGCCTGGTGCAGCACGCCGCCGCAGCGCAGCTTGGTGACCTTGAAGCCGTCGATCTCGCCGTCGGCGCCGCGGTGCCAGGAGACGTACCCGAGGCGCTCCGCGGCCTTCAGGTCGTCGGTGTACTTGTCGACGAGGGACTGTTCGATTTGGTAGCGGCCGTCGTCGAGCTGCTTGATCTTGGGGTTTTCGGGGAGGCACTTGTCGCCCTTGCCCCGGCCGCCCGAGCCGTCGCCGTGCGGGTTGGAGGCGGCGGCCCGGCGGGCGGCCTCGCGGCGGGCGAGCACGGCCTCGCGGGAGTTGACGGCGACCGCGGCGTCCGGGTTTTGCAAGGACGGGTCCAGCGCGGTGACCTTCTCGACGGTGGTGGCGTCCGGGTTGCCGTCGGTGGAGCCGGTGGTGTTGGGCGTGTCGTCGGCAGGGGTGTCGGCGTCGTCCGCCTTCTTTTTGGATTTTTCTGCCGGGGCGTCCGCCACGCCGGTGAGCGCGCCGTCTTGCGCTTTTTCGCCTTTGGGGGCCGTGGGGATGAGGGAGGCGATCTGCTCGGGGCGGTAGCGGGCGACGCGCTTGCCGGAGCGCTTGTCCGTCTCGATGACCGCGAGATCGGACGGGAGGAAGAGGCCGGCGACCGGCCACAGGTGCAGCACCAGCGCGAAGCCGCAGAAAAGCGAGAACGTCAGGCCGTTCGTGAAGCGCGACATCGGCGGGTACTGGCCTCCGGGGCGGGGACGCGTCGCGCGGCCGCGGCATTCGGGCGGGGCCTAACCGGGCGGGGGCCGCTCGGCCCGCCTTGGCCCGTGGGCCAGATTCCGGCGGACCGGGGCGCGCGGCCTGGGATAGTCGAGTTCGGCCGAGGCCGGGAGTCTGCGTGTTCGACAACGTGAGCATCGTCGCCCTGCACAGCGTGGACGCGCCGCACCGCATCGCGTCCACCGCCATCATGGCCCGTCTGCGGCCCACCTTGAGCCGCCTCGGCATCCAGGTGGACCTGCTGGGCGACGTCGCCGGCGTGAAGGCGCGGCGCTTCTGGGACGCCGGGGTGCAGCCCTCGGCGGTGGCGGCCCAGGCGGGAGAGGCGGCGCTGCAGGCGCTGGGCGTGGACCGCTCGCGGGTGGGCGTGCTGCTCAACACGTCGGTGTGTCGGGACTACCTCGAGCCGTCGACGGCCAGCCTCGTGCACGGGCGCCTGGGGCTCTCGCCCACCTGCCCGAGCTTCGACATCGGCAACGCCTGCCTCGGCTTTCTGTCGGGCATGGACGTCGCGGCGATGATGATCGAGAGTGGCCGCGTGGAGTACGCGCTGGTGGTCGACGGCGAGGGGTCGCGCAGCATCACCGAGGCGACGGTCAAGCGCCTGCTGGATCCGGCGACCACGGAGCAGGACCTGCACAGCCAGCTCGCCAGCTTGACCCTCGGCTCCGGCGCCGTGGCGATGGTCCTGGGCCGCGCAGACCGCCACCCCGAGGGGCACCGCTACCTGGGCGGCGTGTCGCTGGCGGCGACGCAGCACAGCCACCTCTGCGCGGGCGAGGCGGACCGCATGCTCACCGATGGGCGGCAGCTGCTCGTGCACGGCGTCGAGCTGGCGGGCCGGACCTGGGCCTTGGCCGAGGAGGCCTTGGGCTGGCGGCCGGAGTCGCTGGACCTGCTGGCCATGCACCAGGTGAGCCGGGTGCACACGGCGACGCTGTGCACGTCGCTCGGGCTGGATCACGACAAGGTGTTTGCCATCTACCCGGAGTTTGGCAACGTCGGCCCCGCGAGCGTGCCGATGGTGCTGTCCAAGGCGGCGGCGGCCGGGCGCGTGCAGCGCGGAGACCGCGTGGCGCTGATGGGCATCGGGAGCGGGCTGAACTGCGCGATGGCCGAGGTGGTGTGGTGAACGCGATTTCCCGTGAGTTGTACCCGTTTGACGGGCGCTTCGTTGAGGTGGGCGGGCTGCGCCTGCACTGCCTGGACGAGGGGCGCGGCCACCCGTCGTGATGGTGCACGGGAACCCGACCTGGTCCTTCTACTACCGCGAGCTGGTGAAGGCCCTGCGCGGGGACCACCGCTGCATCGTGCCGGACCACATCGGCTGCGGGCTCTCGGACAAGCCGCCCGCCGACGCCTATCCCTACACGCTGGAGCGGCGCGTGGAGGACCTGCTCGCCGTGCTGGCGACGCTGGTGCCGACGGGGCCCTTCACGCTGGTCGTGCACGACTGGGGCGGCATGATCGGCCTCGCGGCGGCGAGCCGCTTCCCGGAGCGGGTGGCCCGGCTCGTCGTGCTGAACACGGCGGCGTTCGGGTTGCCGGAGACGAAGCGCTTCCCGGCGCGGCTGGGCGTGGTCCGCAACAGTGGGCTCGGCGCCTTCCTGGTGCTGCGGCTCAACGCCTTCGCCCGCGGCGCCACCTTCATGGCGACCGCCCGCGGCCTGCCGCCGGCCGTGAAGGCGGCCTACACGGCGCCCTACGACACGCCGGCCAACCGCATCGCCACGCTGCGCTTCGTGCAGGACATCCCGCTGCAGGCGGGAGAGCCGGGCTTCGACCTCGTGAAAGAGGTGGGCGACGGCCTGGCCGCGCGCTTTGCGCGGACGCCCACGCTCATCTGCTGGGGCGCGCAGGACTGGGTCTTCGACGACCATTTCTTGCGGGTGTGGCGCGAGAAGCTGCCCCACGCCGAGGTCCACCGCTGGGAGGACGCCGGGCACTACGTGCTGGAGGACCGCCGCGACGACGTCATCGCGCGGGTGCAGGACTTCTTCCGGCGTTATCCGGTGGAGCCCTGAGCCCGGGCGGAGCCGCATGACCCCCGACGCCAACATCGCCTCGGTCATCCCGCGCATGGCCGAGGACCGCCCCTTCGCCCCGGCGATCTTCTTCCCGGACGGGCGCAGCGCCGCCGGGCGCATGCGCTACACGCACTACACCTACCGGCAGCTTGACGCCGAGAGCGACGTGCTGGCCGCCGGGTTGGAGGCGGCGGGCATCGGGCGCGGCGTGCGGGCGGCCCTGCTCGTGAAGCCGAGCTTGGAGTTTTTCGCGCTCACCTTCGCGATCTTCAAGGCCGGCGCCGTCCCGGTGCTGGTGGACCCGGGCATCGGCCCGAAGAACGTGGGCGCCTGCCTCGCCGAGGCCGAGCCGGAGGCCTTCATCGGCATCCCGGCCGCGCACGCCGCCCGGGTGGTGCTGGGCTGGGGCCGCAAGACCGTGCGGCGCCTCGTCACGGTCGGCCCGCGGTGGTTCTGGGGCGGCGAGACGATGGAGAGCCTGCGCGCCCGGGGCGCGCCGCGGGCGGCGGCGGGCTGGCGCATGGCGCGCACCGCGGCGGACGAGGTGGCGGCGGTGCTGTTCACCAGCGGCAGCACGGGCATCCCGAAGGGCGCCGTCTACCTGCACGGCAACTTCATGGCGCAGGTGGACAGCATCCGCGGCCTCACGGGCATTCGCGCGGGCGAGATCGACCTCCCGACCTTCCCGCTGTTTGCCTTGTTCGACCCGGCGCTCGGCATGACGACGGTCATCCCGGAGATGGACTTCGCGCGGCCGGGCGCGGTCAACCCGGACCGCATCTTCGAGGCCATCGCGGACTTCGGCTGCACGTCGATGTTCGGCTCGCCGGCGCTGCTCGACGTGGTGGGCCGCGCGGGGGAGCGCGGCGGGGTGCGCCTGCCGACGCTGCGGCGGGTGATCTCGGCCGGGGCCAGCGTGCGCGCGGACATCATGCAGCGCTTCCTGGCGATGCTGCCCGAGGGCGCGCTCATCCACACGCCCTACGGCGCCACCGAGTCGCTGCCGGTGGCCAGCATCACCAGCGCCACCGTGCTGGGCGAGACCCAAGCGATGACGGCCCGCGGGCGCGGCGTGTGCGTTGGCCACCCGGTGCCGGAGGCCGAGGTCCGCATCATCCGCATCTCCGACGCCCCCATCGCCACCTGGGACGACGCGCTGTGCGTGCCGCCCGGCGAAGTGGGGGAGATCGTCGTGAAAAGCCCGATGGTGACGCCGGCCTACTACGGCCGGGCGGACCAGACGGCCCTCGCGAAGATCGGGGACCCGGGGGCGCCGGGCGGCGTGCGGCACCGCATGGGCGACCTCGGCTACCTCGACGCCGCGGGGCGCCTGTGGTTCTGCGGGCGCAAGTCGCACCGCATCGAGACGGCGGACGGCCCGCTGTTCACGGAGCCAAACGAGATGGTCTTCAACGCCGTACCGGGCGTGCGGCGGACGGCGGCGGTCGGGGTGGGCGCGCCCGGCCGGCAGGAGCCGGTGCTCGTCGTGGAGGTCGAGGCCGGGCACCCGGCGGCGGCCGATCGCGCGGCGCTGCTGGGCGCGTTGCGGGCGGCCGGCGAGGCGGTGCCCAGCGCGTCGCGGTTCTCCCGGGTGGTCTTCCACCCCTCCTTCCCGGTAGACATCCGCCACAACGCAAAGATCGACCGGCCGGCCCTCGCCCGCTGGGTGGAGCAGGGGGCGCGATGAGGGTGCTGGTCACGGGCGGGAACGGCTTTCTCGGCGGAGAGATCTGCCGGCAGCTCCGGGCCCGGGGGGATGCGGTGCGGAGCGTGTCGCGGCGCGCGGCGCCGGCCTTGGCGGCGATGGGCGTGGAGAGCCTGCAAGGCGACTTGAGCGTGCCGGCCGACGCCGCCCGCGCGGTCGCGGGGGTGGACGCGGTCATTCATGTCGCCGCCCTCGCCGGGGTCGCCGGGGCCTGGTCGCTCTACCAGTCGGCCAACATCGACGCGACGGCGAACGTGCTCGCCGCCAGCCGCGCGGCGGGCGTGGCGCGGCTGGTCTACACGAGCACCCCCTCGGTGGCGAAGGGGCGCGGCCCGCTCGTGCGCGCGGTGGAGTCCACGGACTACCCCGCGGCGGACTTCCTCACGCACTACCAGCGCAGCAAGGCCCAGGCCGAGGCGATGGTGCTCGCCGCCAACGACGCCGGGCTCGCCACCTGCGCGCTGCGCCCGCACCTCATCTGGGGCCCGGGGGACACGAACCTCGGGCCGCGCCTCGTCGAGCGCGCGCGGGCGGGGCGCTTGCGCTTCGTGGGCGATGGCCAGCAGCTCATCGACGGCACCTACGTCGAGAACGCTGCGGCGGCGCATCTCCTCGCGCTGGACCGCCTGCGCCCCGGCGCGCCGCCTGCGGGTCGCGCCTACTTCATCGCCAACGACGAGCCCGTCACCCTCGCCACGATGATGAACGGCATCCTCCGGTCCAGCGGCGCGCCGGTGGTCACGCGCGGCGTGCCCAAGGCGCTGGCCTGGGCGGTGGGCGCGGTGCTGGAGAGGGTGTGGGAGTGGTTCAACCGCCCCGGCGAGCCGCCGATGACCCGCTTCCTCGCGCTCAACCTGTCGAGCGAGCTCACCTTCGACCTGCGCGCCGCGCGCCAGGATCTCGGCTACGCCCCGGCGGTGAGCGTCGCAGAGGGCCTCCGCCGGCTCGCGGCCCACCACGGCGTCGCGGCCGGTTGAGCCTCGGTCGCCGCGCCGGCGCCACGCGGCGGCCACCACGGCATGGATAGACGGGGCGCAGGGGAGGGGAGCATGCGCGCTGCGATCCTGGGCGTCTGGGCGACGGCCTGTGCCGGGGAGGCGCCGCCACCCGCGCCGCCGCCGGAGCCGCCGGGCTTCGTGGCGCGCGCGGCCCCTCTGGAGAGCGAAGGCGTCGTGCTGCGGGCCGACTTCATGCGGGAGGGCGCGGTGGCCGGGCTGCGCTTCCAGCGCCTCGTCACCGTGGGCCAGGCCATCGGCGGCGGCGTCTTCGGGCGCATTCACACGCGCGATGGCGCGGTGTTCGCCGACGCGCCCCTCTGCGACGGGACCGACTTCGGCGCGCTGTGGCCGACGCCGCACGGGCTCTTCCACGTCGCCCACCTCGAGTGCGCGCCCGGGGCCGTCTACCTCACGCGCCTCGACTACGACGCCGCTGCACAGCGCTTCTCCGCCACCACCACCGCGCCCGTGGACGACCGGTCCTCGGGCAACATCGGCCACCCCTGCGCCGCCGTGCTCACGTCCTGGGGCACCGTGCTCGGCAGCGAAGAGTACGAGCCGGACGCCGCCTTGCTCGCGGCAGACGGGCGCAGCATCCCCGCCGAGGTCGCCGGCAAGGCGGACGGCAAGCCCTACGCGGACCACAGCCAGTTCGCCGCCTACGCGCGCTGGTGGGGCGAGGGCGCGGCGGTGAGCCCCTACACGAAGGGCTGGACGCCGGAGCTCTCCCTCGTGCTGCCCGACGGCGCGCCCGTCCTGGAGAAGCACTACGCGATGGGGCGCTTTTCGCACGAGCTGGCCGTCGTGCTGCCCGACGAGCGGACGGTGGTGCTGAGCGACGACGGCAGCTACGGCGGGCTGTTCCTGTTCGTGGCAGACCAGCCGCGGGTCCTCTCGGCCGGCACGCTCTACGCCGCGCGCTGGCAAGCGGCGGCGGGCGGCGCCTTCACGCTCGGCTGGGTCTCCCTCGGGCACGCGACCGACGCCGACATCGCCGCCGCCCTGGCCACCCCGCCGCGCTTCGCGGACCTCTTCGACGCCGCCCTGCCCGGCCCCGGCGGCGCGTGCCCGGAGGGCTTCACGCACCACCGCGCCTATCAGGCGGTGGACCGCTGCTTGCGCCTGCGCCCCGGCCAGGAGCGCCTCGCGAGCCGCCTGGAGACGCGCCGGGTCGCCGCGCTGCGCGGCGCGACGGTCGAGGTGCAGAAGGGCGAGGGGCTCGCCTGGGACGCGCGCCGCCGCCGCGTCTGGTTCGCCACCACCCGCATCGCCGGCGGGATGCTCGCGGGAGATCCGGTCGCGGCGGACCACATCGCCCTGCCGCCCAACCCGTGCGGCGTCGTGTGGGGGCTGGACCTCGGCGCCGGCCGCGTGCAGGACACGGACGGCGCGCCCATCGACAGCGACTTCGTGCCGCAGCACGCCGTGCCCGCCGTCGCCGGCGAGCCGGTGGGCGAGGCCTGCCCCGTCACCACCATCTCCGAGCCGGACAACGTCGTCTATGCGCCGGAGATCGACATTCTCTTCATCGGCGAGGACACGGACCGCGCGCCCAACCAGCTGTGGGCCGTGCGCGACGGGCAGCGCTGGCCGGTGCTCGAAGGGCCGCCGGGCGCCGAGATCACCGGGCTTTGGTGGTCGGCGGACGTCGGCGGGGCCGGCTGGCTCACGGTCTCCGTGCAGCACCCGGACGGCGCGCCCGCGTTCATGGGCGTGCTGGGCCCGTTCCCCGTGCCCGGCGCCCGCGGGCCGGCCCCCGCCAGTCCGCCCGGCCCGCTTCCCGTCCCCTGACGGCGGCGCGGCGCGGCGGGATACGGGGCCGCCCGTGAGCCTGACCCTCGGCCAAGCCCTCGACACCGTTGCCCCGCGCGGCTTTCGCCACCGCGTCGGCTGGCGCGCGCTCATCCGCGCCCTGCGCGAGCGCCGGCGCGCC
>JBEIVK010000788.1:0-2062 GCA_040373935.1 Alphaproteobacteria bacterium | reverse complement strand
TGCGCGCGACGGGCTCGCCGCTTGGAACGGGACTTCTCCGCCCGTGCGGAGGGCGCCGGGCGGCGCGCGCGGCCGGGGCAGGGCGCGGCCGGACCGGGCTATCGCTGCGCAGACGGGCCATCTCTACGCATCGCAATGTTCATCATGCTGCGCCATGATCACCACAGCGCATTGTAGATACTCAACAAAACGCACCATCATCATCCATGCGCGCTTTGATACAAATCGAGCCGAATGGGTCCATCATCACCGCGGATGAACGGCTACCGTTCCGCGTGCGATGCATCCCGAAGCGCCACGATGGCCTCCACAGCGTCCGCCACCCGGCCCGCCCAGCCCGGCGGGCCGGGAACCCCGGGCGGCAGCGGGGGCGCCTCCCGCGCCGTGGCGAGCAGCCCCGCGAGCTCCTCCGGGTCCAGGCGCTGCAGGCGCTCTGGCACCACCTCGGCCCCAGCCAGGATGTTCGGCAGCGCGAGGTGCCGCACGCCGCGCACCACGCGGCGCCCCACCGCCCAGGTGAGCGGGTCTACCCGGTGGGCCACCACCATCGGGAGCCCCGCCAGCGCGAGTTCGAGGGTGATGGTGCCGCTTTTCGTGAGGGCCGCCCGGCACTCCCGCAGAGGCTCCATCCCGGGCCCCACCGGGTGGGCCCAGGCGGGCAGCGCTTCGCCGGGCCGGGCGTCCGACACCAGCACCCGCGCTTGGGGCTGCCGCGCGCGCAGGGCCGCCGCCGCCGCCAGGAACACCGGCAGGTGCCGCCGCCGCTCTTGGGGGCGGGAGCCGGGGCAGAGCGCGTAGAGCTGCGGGTCCGCCGTGCCGGGCGGGCGCGGCCCCGGGCCGTCTGCCGCGGGGTGCCCCACCACTGCGAAGGCGCAGCCGGCCTGCGCGGCGGCCGCCGACCACCAGGCCTGCTCGAAAGGAAAGAAGCTCAGGATGCCCGACCATCGGCGCACCAGCGCCCCGACCCGCCCCGGCCGGGAGGCCCAGACCTGGGGTGCGCCGAGGGCGATCGCGGGGACGCCCACCCGGCGCGCCTGGGCCGCGAGGGGCCCGTGGAAGCTGCTGCCGTCCACGCCGAGAAAGGCGTGCACCCCCCCATCGCGGAGCGCGCCGCGGAGGCGGGACCGCGCGCGCAGCAGGGCCGGCAGGCGCAGGAGAACGTCCCCGAGACCCATCGCCACGACGTCTTCCATGTGCGCCAGCGGCACCAGGCCCGCCGCGCGCAGGGCCGGCCCGCCGAGGCCCACCGCCGTCCAGCCCCGCGGCTGGAGGGCACGGAGCACGGCGGCGCCGAGCGCGTCGGCCGAGGGCTCCACGGCGCTGAGCAGGAGGGTCCGCATCGCCGCGCAGGATATCCGGGGCGGGGAGCGCCGATGCCGCCTGACGCCCGTCGCGACGCCGCCGGAGCCTTCGCTGGGGCCTTGTTGGCCGCTGCGTTGGCCGTTGGGCCCTTCGTGGGGCGCAGCCCTGGCGCGCTGCCGGGCCCGCCGGACGGCGAGTGGGCGGCGCATGTCTTCGCGTGGACGGTGGGGGGGGCCGCGCCGCTCGCCTGGACGGGGCGGGTGTCCTTCCCCGGCGGGCAGCTCCTCCACGTCCCCGATCCGCTGCACGCGGCGATTTTTCGGGCCGTGTCGGCGGTCGCGGGGCCCGATCGCGGGGTGGACGCCGTCCTCGTCTGGGGCGTCGTGTTGGCTGCGGTCGGGGCGGCGGCCTGGGCGGCGGCGGTGCGCGGGCCGCTCGGGGCCGCGCGGTCGGGGGCGGTTGCGCTCCTCGCCGGGGGCACCACGGGCCTGCTCCTCGTGCCGCTGGACGGGATGACGGAGGCCCTCGGGGCCGGCTTCGCGCCAGCCGTGGCGGCGGCCACCCTGGCCCTCGGGAGGCCGGTCGCGGGGCGATGGGGGGCCGCGGCGGCCCTCGCGCTCGGGGTCGCGGGGGCGGCGTGGTCGGGGGTGTATGGCCTGCTGGGCGCGGCGCTGGGCGTCGCCGCCGGGGCCCTCTCTGCGCCGCGCCGCGGGGCGTGGGTGCGGGCGGGAGCGGTGGCCCTCGGCCTCGCGTTGGGCGC
>JBEIVK010000554.1:0-3231 GCA_040373935.1 Alphaproteobacteria bacterium | reverse complement strand
GTAGGGGTTCTTTTCCTTCTTGGCGTCCGCCTCGGCCTGGGCCTCCTCCGCTTGCTTCAGGTGGTCCTTGAAGACCTCGTTGTCCGGCTCGAAGTTGAGCGCGAAGCGGATGTTGATGGTCGCGGCCTTCCAGGACTTGTCCCGGAAGTCGCGCAGCGCCATCTTCCAGTACTTCTCGGACGCCTTGTTGGTGGCGGCGTGCTCCGGGTCGGCCGCGCGCTTGTCGGCCTGGGCGCCCTGCCGCGCCTCGTCGGTGAAGCGGATGGACCCGCCGGCCAGCAGCTCGTCGTAGCGGGCGCGCTGCTCCGGGTCCTTGAGGGTGCGGTGCGCCTCTTGCACGAGCCGGAAGATGTCGTTGGCCTTCTCGGTGAGGGCGGCGTCGCCCAGGACAGACACGCGGTCCGGGTGCAAGCGCCGGGACTCGTTGCGAAAGGCCTCGCCGATGGCCTCGGGGGCGCAGTCCCGGGCCACCAGGAGCGCACGGTAGTAGTCCAGCTCCGGCAGCAGGGTGTGGAGGGTCTCGACTTCGACGCGGGTGCGGGTGCGCGGGTCCATCGCGGGGCTCCGGGGCTTCAGAAGCCGATGTCGTCGAAGCGCATGGCCTGCACTTCTTCTTCGGTGAGGTTGCTGCTCGCTTCGATGAGCATGTCCACCTGCCGGCCGGTGGTGAGCTCCTCGGCGCTCACGCGCACGATGCCGTCAGCGTCGATCGCGAAGGTGATGCGCACCTTCACCTCGCCGCGGGCCTTGGCGGGCAAGGCGTCCAGCACGAACTCGCCGAGCAGCTCGTTGTCGGCCGCCATGCGCGACTCGCCCTGGTAGACCTGCACGCGCACCTGGGTCTGGTGGTCGTGGGCGGTGTGGAAGACCTTGGCCGCGCTCGTCGGGATGGGGGTGTTGCGCGGGATGACCGCCTCGACGAAGCCGCCGACCGTGCGCACGCCCAGCGTCTGCGGGGTGACGTCGAGCAGCACGGCCCCCGAGGGGCCGGCGCTGGCGGTGAGCGCGTGGGCCTGGATGGCCGCGCCGATGGCCACCACCTCGTCCGGGTTGAGCCAGGTGGCCGGCTGCTTGCCGAAGTAGTGGCCCACGGCGTCCCGCACGAGGGGGAAGCGGGTCATGCCGCCGACGAGGAGGATTTGGTCCACCTGGCGGGTGGCGAGCCCGGCCTGGCCGATGGCGTCGTCGCACACGACGAAAGTGCGCTGGATCAACGGCAAGAAGAGGCGCTCCAAGGTCGCCTGATCCAGCTTGGCGTGCAGGTGGATGGGCTCGCCGCGGGCGTCGCGGCCGAGGTTGGGCACCTTCACGGCCACCGCCTCCACCTGGGCGAGCGCGCGCTTGGAGCGCTCCGCCGCCTCTTTCAGCCGGGCGCGGGCGGCGTGGGAGTCCGCGAGGTCCACGCCGGTGGTGGCCTTCAGCTCGGCGAGGAGGTGGTCCACGATCGCCGCGTCGAAGTCGTCGCCGCCGAGGAAGGTGTCGCCGGCCGTGCTGACCACCTCGAAGACGTCGCCATCGAGGCGCAGCACGCTGATGTCAAAGGTGCCGCCGCCGAGATCGTAGACGGCGAGGTGCTGGCGGCGCCCCGCGCCGAAGCCGTAGGCCAGGGCGGCGGCCGTCGGCTCGTTGATGATGCGCAGGCAGTTGAGGCCGGCGATGACCGCGGCGTCCCGGGTGGCTTGGCGCTGCTGGTCGTTGAAGTAGGCCGGGACCGTGATGACGCAGGCGTCCACCGACTGCCCGGTGGCCGACTCGGCCACCTGCTTCATGTGCGAGAGGACGTGCGCCGAGATCTCTTGCACGGCGTAGACCTTGCCCTGCACGCGGACGCGGGCGTCGCCGTGCGGGCCCTCGGCCACGCCCCAGGACACCATGCGGCGGATGCGGTCCACCTCGGGGCTGGCGTAGCGCCGCCCGATGAGCCGCTTGGCCGAAAAGACGGTTGTCTCCGGGGCGTACGCGAGCTGCTGCTTGGCCCGGTGGCCCACCACGACGCCGTGCCCGTAGCCGAAGGCCACCACCGACGGGTGGATGGTGCGGCCCTCCTCGTCGGCGAGCACGACGGGCTTGCCGTCCACCACGGTGGAGACGACGGAGTTGGAGGTGCCGAGATCGATGCCGATGGCGATGCCCACGGGCGGACTCCCTGCGGCCGTCAAGGACCGCCGCGCGAGGATAACAGGCCGACCAGGATCTCGCGCATCTCCGCGTGGACCCGGCCGTTGGTGGCGAGGATGTGCGGCCGGGCCAGCGAGAGCGGCCCGCCATCCGGCGCGCCCACCTGCCCGCCGGCCTCCGCGACGAGCAAGGCGCCCGCGGCGACATCCCACGGCTGGAGGTTGAACTCCCAGTAGCCGTCGGCCCGCCCAGCGGCGACGGCGCAGAGGTCCAGCGCGGCCGAGCCGGCCCGCCGAATGCCCTGGGAGCGCTCCAGGAAGGCCTGGACAAAGGCCAAGTACCACGCGGCTCGCGTGCGGCGGTCGTAGGCGAAGCCCGTGAGCAGCAGCGCGTCGTCCAGCCGCGGCGTGGCCGACACCGCGAGGGGCACGCCGCCCAGGCGCGCGCCGAGGCCGCGCTGGGCCACCCACGCCTCGTCGCGCAGCGGGTCGTACACGCAGCCGGCGTGCAGCGCGCCGTCCACCTCGAGGGCCACGCTCACGCAGAAGGCCGGGTAGCCGTGCACGAAGTTGGTGGTGCCGTCCAGCGGGTCCACCACCCAGCGGGTGCGCGCGCCGACGGCGCCGCCCCCCTCCTCGGCGAGCACGGGGATGTCGGGCGTGGCCGCGGCGCAGGCCGCCCGGATGGCGGCCTCAGAGGCGAGGTCGACGCTGGTGACGAGATCCACCGCGCCCTTGTGGGTGACGTCCCGCGGCGCGCCGAGGGCCGCCCGCACGCACGCGCCGCCTGCCCGCGCGACCTGCGCCGCGAGCCGGGCTTCGGCCCCCGGGTGCTCAAGGCCCATTGCAGGCCAAACGGTCGCCCGACAAGGAGCAGTTGACCGTGCCGCCCTTGCGGAGCTGGACCACCGTCCGGCCCGACTCCGTGATGACCCGGCAGGTGGTGATGTCGTCGATCGTGAGGGTGGTGCTGCCCGAAAACACGGTGCGCCCGCCGGGGCTGCACTCCAGCGTCGTCTCGACGCCGGAGAGGTTGAACCGCACCTGGGCCGGGAAGGACGGGCCCGCCTCGGGCGCGGGCGCCGGCGCGGGCGGGGTGCGCTCGCGGGCGGCC
>JBEIVK010000183.1:0-6985 GCA_040373935.1 Alphaproteobacteria bacterium | reverse complement strand
CCCCCGGCGCCCACGGGACCCCCGTCGTGCTGGCGCACGGCCTCGGCACGGGCCACCGGTCTTTTGACTTCGGCCCCGCGCACGGCCTCGCCACCGCCCTCGCCGCCGAAGGCCACGACGTCTACCTCCTCACCCATCGCGGGGACCGCGCGGCCCGCCCTCCCGCTGCGCCGCGCCGCTTCGATGTCGACGACATCGCCGCGCAGGACCTCCCGGCGGCCATCGCCCGGGTGCGCGAGCGCACCGGCGCAGCCCGTGTGGGCCTCGTCGCCCACGCCCTCGGCGGCTGGGTCAGCCTGCTGCACCTCGCGCGCGCGCGGCCCGACACCCTGGCGTGGCTCGGTCTCATCGGCGTGCCGCTGCGCTTCCCCGTCGTGCGCTCCTGGCCGCGCCTCGTCGCCTTCGCCGGCCGCTGCCTGCCCACCGGCTGGAACATCCCTGTGCGCGCCGTGCACCAGGCCCTCGCCCCGGTGCAGCCGGCGGCGTGGCGGGCGCTCGCGCCGGATCTCGACGGCCCGCTCACCCGCGGTCTGATGGCCGACGCCACCGAAGACCTCGGCGCCGGCGTTCTCGCGCAGGTGGCGGACTGGCTGGGCCGCGGCGCGGTCTCGGACCGCGGGGACTCCCTGGACATCGAGACCGCGCTGCGTCACTCCGCCGTGCCCGCGGCCCTCTTCGCCGCGGCAGACGACCCGCTCGCCCCGCCGTGGAGCATGGAGCCCCTCGCCGCGGCCCTCGGCGCGCCTCTCCACATCCTCCCGGGCGGCGGCCACCTGGGCCCCTTGCTCGGCCCCGCTGCCGCAACGGTGGTGAGCCCGGCCCTCTGCGCGCTCTCGGCCGCGGCGCGCCTCCGTGCGTGGGGGGCGCCCCCCATCCCGGCGGTGGCCGGATAAGGGAAGCCTCCGCCCCGGAGGCATCGTGGCAGCCAGCAACACGCGGCTCATCGTGTGGGTCACCGCGCTCGGAATGCTCATCCTGGCGGCCATGTCCGTGGCCGTCTTCTTCCTGGTGGAGGCGAAGCCCCCCAGCCTCGGCGCCGAGGCCCGCTGGCTCCACGTCAAGGTCGCCGGGGCCCTGCCCGACGCGCCCGGCACGGAGGCGCTGCTCGTCGATCCGGCGGATCTCCCCCCCCTCTCCACCGAAATAGCCCAGGCGATCCGCGACGCCGCCACCGACCCGGAGGTGGCCGGGGTGTTCTTCGAGGTCGAGTCGGTGAGCCTCGGCTGGGCACGCGCCCAGGAGCTGCGCGCGGCCATCGCCGCGGTGGCCGAGGCAGGCAAGCCGTGCGTCGCGTGGTCCGGCGCGCTCACCAACGCCGAGCTCTACCTCGCGACGGGCTGCCCCACGGTCCAAGCGCCGCCCGCGGCGCTGGTCTTCGTGAATGGCCTGTCCATTACGCAGACCTACTACCGCGGCCTCTTCGACCGCTACAAGATCAGCCCCAACTTCGAGCACGTCGGCGACTTCAAAAGCGCCGTCGAGCCCTACGAGCGCACCGGCCCCTCCGAGGCCGCCGCCCAGGCCACGGACGCGCTGCTGGACTCCCTCTACGGGCAGTTCATCGACGGCATCGCCGCCGGGCGAAGCGTGGACGCCGAGGTGGCGCGCGGCTGGGTGGACGACCCGCCAATGACCGCCGCAGACGCGCAGGCCCGCGGGATGATCGACGCGCTGAAGTACCGGGACGAGGCCTTCATCGAGGCGATGGGCGAAGACCCGGACCCGCTCCCCTTCCGCGACTACCTGCGGGGCCGCCGGGCCGCGTGGTCGGCCGGCGAAGGCGTGGTGGCGGTGCTGTACGCCGAGGGCGCCATCATCGACGGGTCCTCCGCCCAAGACCTCTTCGGCAGCCAGTACATCGGGGACCGCACGCTGCGCCGGCAGCTGGCCGACCTGCGCGAGGACGACGACGTGAAGGCCGTCGTCCTGCGCGTGAACAGCCCGGGCGGCAGCGGCCAGGCCTCCGACGCCATCTGGCGCGAGGTCGCGCGGCTCAAGGAGGAGAAGCCCGTCGTCGTCTCGATGGCCGACTACGCGGCGTCCGGCGGCTACTACATCAGCATGGGCGCCAACCGCATCTACGCCGAGCCCGGCACCCTCACCGGGTCCATCGGCGTCTTCGGCGGGAAGATCAACCTCAGCGCCGCGCTGGCCGAGTTTGGCGTGTCCACCCACACCACCCGCCGCGGCCGGTACGCCACGCTGCTGTCCGGGATGCACGACTTCGACGACGCCGAACGAGCCAAGTTTAAGGCCTTCCTCGCCGGCTTCTACGATGTCTTCGTCACCAAGGCCGCCGAGGGCCGCGGCATGACGCCGGAGGCCCTGCACGCCGTCGCCCAAGGGCGGGTGTGGACGGTCTCTCAGGCCCTGGAGCACGGCCTCGTGGACGAGCTTGGCGGCCTGGACGCGGCCGTCGCGCACGCGGCCGAGCTCGGGGGCATCTCCGGGACGCCGGAGATCCGCCGGGTTCCCCAGCGAAAGGGCTTCCTCGAGCAGATCATGGAGGACTTGTCCAACCCGGATCCGAACGCCCAGGCGGCGGCCGGCGCGCTCGCGCTCGTGCCGGGGGCGCAGGAGGCCGGCGCGCAACTGGCCCTGCTGGACGCCGTGATGGGCACGGGCGGCCCCGTCCTTCTCCTGCCCGGGGCGCCGTGGTCCCTGCGCTGAGCAGCCCGCTCAGAGGCCCTCGGCCGGGTCTGCCGCGCAGAGGGCCGCGTCGCCCAAGGTGCACACCACATCGAAGCGGAAGCGCGCCGAGAAGAAGCTCGACAGCGCCGTGTTGACCCCGACCACCGACTCGCTGTCGGCGTTCCAGGTGCCGGCCACGCCGAGGGCGAAGAGCCCCGGGGTCTCGAACACCTCTCCCGGCACCTCGACCACCGACGCGCCGCCGCTGGTGGCGAAGGTGAACAGCTCCATCGGGTCCCGCGGCGTGTTCTCCCAGACCGTCTCGCCGGTCACGAGGTCGAGCACCATCACCAGCACGCCGTCGACATCCTGACCGCTCAAGTCCACGACGATCGGCGCGCCCGGCGTGTGCCGGGCCGGCGCCACGAAGTCCGGGTCCGGCGCGAGGGCGCCCTCCACGCTGCGCTGCCCGCCATCCAGGCTGACCGTGGCGAGCGTCTCCGCGACGTACTCGAAGCCGTCCGCGCCGCTCGCGGCGTAGCGGCCGCCCTCCTCCTCGACGAGCCCGATCTCCCCGCCCGCGAAGCGCACCGACAACGCCTCGCCCGTGATGGGCGCGTCCTCGATGCTCCCCGCGGCGCTCGCGTCGGCGAGGTAGGCGGTGAGGCGCGCGCCGCTCGCCAGCTCGGTCTGCGAGAGCGCGAAGGCCACCCGCGGGTCCGACGGCGGGCTCACGCCGATGGCCGTCGCGCCGAGCACCACCGGCTCCGTCACCCCCTCCACCGCCTCTCGGATGTTGCGAATGCCCTCCATCAAGCGGCAGCCCGGCGCGAGCAGGGCGAGCACGGTGAGAGCGGGAATCGCGCGGGACATGATGACTCCTGGCAGCGGCGGGGGCGGCGTTGCGGTTGACACTCCCCCCAAACGGACATAAGCCAGCGCGACTTGACCCCCTCTTCGCGGCCGATCCTTGCCGCCCCTTTCGGAGCCCCTCCCATGTCGAAGACCAAGAAGACCTGGTGCCGCCGCGAGATCCGGCGCTCCAACGCCGGCCGCGCCCGCAAGAACGCCCTCAACAACCGCGGCACGACCCCGGTGTTCCCCGTCCACACGGCCGAGGCGGACGCCGCCGCGCCGGCGATGGCCAAGGGCTACACCCCGCAGGGCTGAGGCCCGCGGGCCTGTGCGGCCTCCCCCTCGGCGCCCGCCCTCCTCCCGGAGCGGCGGGCGTCGCGCTTTTGGGACCGGCGCCCCGCGCAGCCGGCGGCCCGCTCAGCCGACGGCCGGCAGCCGGAAGAACCGGAAGGCATTGGCCGTCGTCGCCGCCGCGAGGGCCGCGGTGTCCATCCCGCGCAAGCCAGCGATGCACTCGGCCACGTGCCGCACGAAGGCCGGCTCGTTCTTGCGGCCGCGGTGGGGCACCGGCGCGAGGAAGGGGCTGTCCGTCTCGATGAGCAGCCGGTCCAGCGGCACGCGCCGCGCGACCTCGCGCATCTCGTCGGACTTCTTGAAGGTGACGATGCCGGGGATGCTGATGTAGCCGCCGGCCGCGACGATCTCCTCCATCTCGCCCACCGTGCCCGAGAAGCAGTGGTACACCAGGGACGGCCCCGAAAACCCGCCCTCCTCCAGCAAGATGCGGAAGGTCTCCCCGCCCGTCTCCCGGTCGTGCACGATGAGCGGCAGCCCCAGCCGCCGCCCCGCCTGCACCTGCCAGCGCAGCACCGCGCGCTGCGTGTCTCGCGGGCTGTGGTCGTAGTGGAAGTCGAGGCCCATCTCGCCCAGCGCCACCACCCGCGGGTGCGCCGCCAAGGCCAGCAGCGCCTCGCCGCGCGCCGCCGTCCACTCCGCGGCGTCGTGCGGGTGCAGGCCCACGCTGCACCACGCGCCGGGGAGGAGGTCCATCGCCGCGATCGCCCGCTCGGCGGACGCGAACCCGTAGCCCGCGCCGACGACCAGCAGGTGCGCCACCCCCGCCGCGCGCGCGCGGGCCGCCACCGCCGCCACCTCGCCCTCCTCGGGGAAGGCCGCCGTGTCCAGGTGACAGTGCGAGTCGAACAGCGTCATGCCGATGCCCCCGCCCGGCGCGCCGGGCCCAGCTCCACGATGAGCTGCGCGAGGTACGCCTCGAGCACGAGGCGCGTGTTGATGTGGGCCGCGAGGTCCCGCCGCACCGTTCCGAGCGCGGCGTGCAGGCGGCCCAAGGCCGGAAGATCGAGCTGCGCCGCCCAGGCCCGCGCCACCGCCGGCCGCACGGCCGCCACGCCGAGCCGCGCCGCCGCGCCGCGCACCCGCACCTGCAGCGCGTCGTGCAACAGCCCCTCCAGCGCCGTGAGCAGCCGCCCCGCGCGCTCCTGCACGGCCGACCGCTCCCCGCGCCCCACCGCCTCCGCGTACGCGAACAACGCCTCGGCGTCCCCCTCGAGCGCGCGCAGCAGCGCGTCCCGCTCCTCGGCCAGCCGCGCCCCCTCGCCGTCTGCCAGCTCCCGGGCGCGCCCGGGGCTCCCGCCCGCCAGCGCCGCCGCCTCGGCCGCCACGTCGGCCGCGTGCCCGAGCCCGACCAGCCACGCCACGACCGCGGCCTCCGCCACCGGCCGGAACCGCACCCGCTGGCAGCGGCTCCGGATCGTCGGCAGCAGCGTGTCCGGCAAGGCCGACACCAGCACGAAGCCCGTGTCCTTGGGCGGCTCCTCCAGCGTCTTCAGCAGCGCGTTGGCAGACTCGACCGTCAGCGCGTCGGCCGGGTCCACCACGATCATCCGGCGCCGCGCCGAGTGCGGCTGCACCGTGAGCTCGCCCAGCAGCGCGCGCACCTGCGCCACGGAGATGACCGGCGCCGTGCGCTCCGGGTCCAAGGAGAGCGTCACCACGTCCGGGTGGCTGCGCCCCGCGATCGCCCGGCAGGACCAGCACGCGCCGCAGGGCCGCGCGCCCCCGCCATCGCCCCCCGTGCAGTTGAGGAACAACGCCAACTCTTGCGCCGCCGCCGCCTTCCCGATGCCCGCCGGCCCCTCGAACAGCAGGCAATGGTGCAACCGCCCCGACGCCGCCCAGCGACGCAGGGTGGAACGGACGGCCTCGTTGCCGGGCGGCGGGGCGGACAGGTCGGACACAGCGGCTCCGGCGGACGGTTATCCGGCCGCAGCGCCGTCCGGGGGCGGCCGCGGAGGTGCCCATGGCCACGATCTTCGTCCTGCTGCTCGGCCTCGCGCGTTCCTGGGCCGCCGACGCCGGCAGTTACACCGAGGACGGCATCGCCAAGCACAGCGCCGCCCTCGCCCGCGCCGCCGACGCCCTCGGCCCGCGCGACGCCGCGATGCAAGACGAGCTCGCCCGCCTCGGCGAAGCCCTCGGCGCCCTCGAGCGCGGCGCCGTCGCCTTCCGCGCCCTCGCCCCGGCCGACTTCCTCGCCTGGGCCACCGCCCAGCGCCGCCGCGGCGCCGCCGCCGGCCTCCAAGCCCAAAAGCACGCCGACCTCATCGCCGCCGACACCGAGCAGGTCTTCCGCGCCGCCATCACCCGCGCCCTCGCGAAGCTCCAGCCCGCCCCTGCCCTTTGCACCACCCGCGCCAGCAGCCTCCCCCGGCCCGGCGGCGCCCCGCGCCCCGGCTGCCCCGCGCCCGACCGCTCCGCCGAGCTCGCCCGCGCCATCGACCAGGACCCCGCCCTCACCGCCGCCATGGCCGAGATCGCCGCCCTCCCCTTCCCGCAGCCCGCCGTCGAGCGCCAGGCCTGGGCGCCCGCCCCCCTCACCGGCGCCGCCCGCCACCTCCGCGCCGACGCCCTCCGCTCCGCCCGGGACCCAGGCCACGCCGAGGCCGCCGCCGCCGGCCTCGACGCCCGCCTCCGCCCCTTCCTCGACGGCATCGACGCGGGAGACCCCGCAGCCCTCGCCGCCGCCAAGGACGCCCGCGCCACCTGGGACGCCGCCGAGGCCGCCCGCGGCGCCGCCCTGGCCGACGCCCTGAAGGCCGCCCTCCCCAAGCTCAGCGGCGCCCCCGCCGCCGTCGGCCTCTGCCTCAACCCCGTCGCCCTCGGCGGCTGCACCGGCGAGGACGTCACCGACACCCTCCTCCCCCTGCTCGCGGCAGACCCGCGCCTCCAAAAGGCCCGCAAGTCCTGGCCCGCCGGCGGCGTCGCCCCCTGACAGCCATGATCACCCGAGTAGAATTCGATAGCCGCAGTTGCGGGTCCACGCACTCGCAATCGAAGGGGTCAGCGCATCAACTGCGGAGACGATGGCTTCATCCAGAGCTTGGCGCGTGCGCGCCCCGGCATCTCGCAGGCGGCGCTTCATCCATCCCCTGAATATCTCGATGGGGTTCGTCTCGGGCGTGTAGGGTGGAAGCCAGTG
>JBEIVK010000205.1:0-6468 GCA_040373935.1 Alphaproteobacteria bacterium | reverse complement strand
GTGGCGGTGGGGCCCGGGGGGCAGTGGTTCGCGATGGACCGCGCAGGGGGCGCGTGGCGCGGCGGGCGCGACGGCGGCGGCGCGTCGCTGCCGTCCCCGCTGCCGGCGCTTCCCGCCCAAGACGCGACGGTCGCCCACGGCTTCTTCCACGGTCGGCCCACGGTGGTCGCCGTCTCGCGGGACACCGGCGAGGCCGCCTGCGTCTCCTGGGACGGCGCCGCCTGGGCGCCACCCCCGCGCGGCTGCCCGGCCGGGGACTTCGCGTTCATCGACGCCTTCGGGCCCGCCGGCCGCGGGCGCCACTGGGTCGCCACCCACGGCGAGGGGCACCCGGGCCTCGCGCTCCTGGGCCGGGGCGGCCGCCGCCTCCCCTCGCCGGTCGACAACCTCTACCCCTTCGGCCCCGTCACCCCCCACGCCGGCCGCCGCGGCGCCGTGCACCTCGTCACGCCGTGCGCCCTCGGCACGGACGCTCCGTGCGCCGGACCCGACGGCACCGGCCCCGGCGACGCCGCGCCCACGGCGTGGTGGTCCTGGCGGCCCGGCGCCCGCCCGCGCCTCCGGGCCGCGGCCGTCCCGGCCGACTTCGCGCCGGCCCCCTCCGGCGGCCTCGGCGCCTGGCGAAGCACCACCGGCGAGGTCTGTGTCGGCCCGCCCGCCGGGCCCGCGCCGCGGTGCTTCCGCATCCCGTGAGTGGAGCCTCATCGCCGATCATCACCAAGCCGGGCCCGCTCAGCCGGCCTGGTGCTCTGCGATGAGCCGCAGGAGACCCTCGGGGTTGTCGAAGTGGAGCCAGTGCCCCGCGTCGGCCAGGGTGTGCGCGTAGGCCGGCGGCCGCAAGGCCGCGAGCGCGGCGTCGTCGTCGGCAGACCACCGGTCTGAGCGGGCGGCGCGCACCACGTGCACCTCCACCCCGGGCGGCGGCCGCCGCACCCGCGCCCAGTCGTCCCGCTGGAAGTAGTCGTCGATGAGCCGCGTGGCCCCCGCGAGATCGAAGCGCCAGGTGAAGCCGCCGCCGGCCGCCGGCTCCAGGTTGGTGGTCATCCAGCGGGCGAGCGGCGCGGAGAACCCCCGCCCTTCCAGCCAAGGCACGATGTCCTCGCGGCGGGCGAGCGGCAGCGGGGCCGCGCGCAGCGCATCGAGCACCAGCCGCACCTCGGCCCGGGCACCGGCCCCCGGCTCCGCCCCCGGCGGCGTGTCCAGCACCCACACCTGCTCCAAGAACGGCAGGTGCTCCGCCGCCTCCAGCACCACCTTGCCCCCGAAGCTGTGCCCGATGAGAAGCCGCGGCGGCACGCCACTGTGCGCCGCGAGGCGCGCCAAATCGGCGGCGCAGGCGGCCACGGTGTCCGGCGGGGGCGCGCCCCGGCTGTCCCCGTGGTGGCGGTGGTCGATCGTGAGGACAGACCACCCCGGCAAGGCCCCGGCGAGCCGCCGCGCGAAGGTGCGCCAGTTCAGCTTGCTGCCGAGGATGCCGTGGCAAATCCACGCGGTGCGGCCCGGCACCGGCGGGGCCGTGGCTTCGGTGGCGGGCAACCACGGGGCCGCGGCGGTCACGGGTGGCCCGCGGGCGCAGCCGGCGGCGGGCCGGCGTAGGGCGCCGACCAGAGCCGGGTGAACACACCATCCAAGCGGGCGACCAGCGCGCCGCCCGTCAGCATGAGCCCCACGTTGCGGGAGCGGAAGAAGTAGTCCAGCGACAGGTTGGAGGTGCCGAGCCAGGCGGCGCTGCCGTCCACCGTCAAGAACTTCGCGTGGTTAACCCGAGAGAACGGAGGATCCGCCTCAGAGAAGGGAGGCACCGTCAGCACGCGCACCGCCACGCCCGGGGCGGCGGCGAGCGAACGCAGCGCATCTCCTTTCGGGCCTTTGAGGCCCCAATGCGACACGAGGACCTCCACGGACACCCCGCGGGCGCCCGCCCGCCGGAACGCGTCGGTCAGCTGCGTCCAGGGCGCCGCGCCCTCCCCGGCCTCGGCCACCTCGGAGATGGAAAGGCTGGTCCAGCGCACCCGCGACGCCGCGCCGTCCACGGCGGCGACCAACCGCGGCAGGTCCCAGGGAACGCCGGGCGGAAGCAAGGACTCCGGGCTCGCCACCAGCTCCACCGTCGCGGGCGACCCCTCGAACAGCACGGCCGTCGGCCCTGGCGGCGCAGCAGCCCCGGCCGGCGCCGGCTCCCCGGCCGCGCGCGCCCAATCGTGCGCGAAGATCGCCTCCAACCCCGCCACAACGGGCGGCGCGTCCGTCCGGATGCCGAGCTCGTGGATGTGCGTGAGCGCCCGCCAGTCGAAGTTTTGGCTGCCGAGATAGGCCTCGCGCCCATCCACCACGAAGAACTTGGCGTGCTGCACGCCCCCGGCGGTGGCCTGAAGGTCCAACGCCCGCACCCGGTGCGCGGGGCGCTCCGCCCACGCGGCCAGCGGCGCGGGGTAGACCTTCGCAAACTTCGCGTCAGCCACCAGATCCACCGCCACACCGCGGGCGCCGGCCGCCGCCAGCGCGTCGAGCACCGGATCCAAGGCCTCTCCCGGCTCCGGGCTCACGTAGAACTGCTCCAGGTGGATCGTGCGCCGCGCGCTGCCGATCATGTCCAGCCAGACCGCGGCGGCCGCGGGGATCTGCGGGTCGTCCAGCGCGGTGCCGCGCGGGACGCTCTCCGCCAGACTGACCGTGTAACGTCCACTCACATGACCTCCTGACGCCCCCGAGGACGGCGCGGCGGCGAGGGCGGCTCCCAACCAAAGGGCGATGCTCGACATGCGCCCGGTGTAGCCCGCGGCCCTGTCCGTGTCGGCCCCCCCTTCCTTGATTCGATTTCTCGGTATAGTCTTGTCAGGTCAAGAGCTGGACCTGCAGATGTCGCTTCCCGTCGCCCTCACGGACCTCACCGGTCTCCCCGCCGCGCGCCGCCCCCCCGAGGCGCCCGCGCTCGTCGGCCTCCCCGGCGCGGCCGAGGCCCCGCGCCCCGCCTTCGCCCCCGAGGCCCCGCGGCCCTTCATCAAGTGGGTCGGCGGCAAACGGCGCCTCCTGCCCACGCTGCTCGAGCAGGTCCCGCGCTCCTTCCGCCGCTTCCACGAGCCCTTTCTCGGCGGCGGCGCCTTCTATTTCGCCGCATCGGTCGCCTTCCCGCGCCCCCAGTCCCCCGCCGTCCTGGCCGACCGCAACCTCCGCCTCATCCGCACCTGGCGCGCCGTCCGCGACGACGTCGAAGGCCTCATCGCCCGCTTGCGCGAGTACGCCGCCCACCACGACCGCACGCAGTTCGAGGCCGTCCGCGCCCTCAACCCCGACACCTTCGCCGCCGACGCCGAGGTCGGCGCCTGGTTCATCTACCTCAACAAGACCGGGTACAACGGCCTGTATCGCGTCAACCGTCGCGGCGTCTTCAACGTCCCCTTCGGCCGCCAGTCCAACCCCACCATCTGCGACGACCAAAACCTCCGCGCCTGCGCCCGCGCCCTCGCCGGCGTCGACCTGCGCCACGCCGCCTTCGACGAGAGCACCGCCGACGCCGCCCCGGGCGACTTCGTCTACTTCGACCCGCCCTACGTCCCCGTCTCCGCGACCGCCGATTTCACCGGGTACACCGAGGACGGCTTCTCCCTCGCCGACCACGCCCGCCTGCGCGACCACGCGGCCACCCTCGCCGCCCGCGGCGTGCACGTCGTGCTCTCCAACGCCGACACCCCGCTCGTCCGCCGCCTCTAAGACGGCTTCCGCCAAGCCCAGGTCTTCATGCCCCGCGCGGTCAACCGGGACGCCGCCGGGCGCGGCCCCGTCGCCGAGCTGCTGCTCTCCGCCGGCCCCGCCGTCGCCTCGGCCTGAGCCGGCCGCTCTCCCTGGCCATTCTTCCGGGGGCAGGGGAAACCAAGGTTTCCCCCGCAACGCCCCCTTCCTGTCCCGCCGACCGGGGCCCACCCCGCGCCGACGCGCTCCGCCACACCTTTCGGCCAATCCAGCAGGTGTGAGCTCCACTCACACCAAACGCCGCGCGGTCAGACCAGCTCGCGGCCGACCAGCCCGCCCACCCGCCGCAGCTGCTCCCGCCAGTCCTGACCCGCCAAGGCGGCCGCGCGATCCCACGCCGCCTGGGCCTCTGCCACGGCCCCGCGCAGCGCACGCGCCTCGGCCTGCGCGAGCAACAGCGCCACCGCATCATCCGCCTCGGGCGGGGACAACGCGAGGGCCCGCGCCGCCCGGGCGTCCAGGCGCCCCGCCGCGCCCAGGAACAACAACGAGGGCGCCGCCGCCCGCAGCAAGGACGCCGCGAGCGGCGCATCCCGCACCGCGAGCGCGCGGTCCACCCCGGCGAGGCGCTCGGGCAGCGCCGGATCCGGCACCCCCTCGACCGGCGCCATCGCGTGCGCGACGGCGTGCCGCAGGGCCGTGGCGATCGCCAGCGGCAGCTCGGAGGCGCCGGCCCACGGGGCCGGGCGGGTGATGCGGCTGTCGCGCAGCGCCTCGGCCGCCCGCAAGCGCACCGGCACCGGCAGCGAGAGATGCGGGTCCGTGTCCGAAGGGTCTGCCCCGCGCACGAAGCCACGGGCGACCAAGGCCGTGAGCACCTCGCCCACAGCCGGCGCCCCCGGGAAGGCCGAGAGGTCCACCACCTGCCGGGCCATCGCCACCGGGAAGGGCCCGGTGAAGACCGTACACATCGACAGCGTGGCGGCCTCCCACGGAGAGAGAAGCCCGAAGCTCCAATCGACGACGGTGTCGGCCACCGCGTCATCCCCCGTCAGGCGCTGCAGCTCGGCCAGCAGCCGCGGCCGCGCGGTCGCGCCGTAGCCGGGCCGGGCGGCCACCAGGCGCACCGCGAGCGGGTTGCCTTGGAGGAGGGAGATGAGCTCCGGGGGCGGCTCTTCGAGGGCGCCCGGGTGCACCGCCGACAGCCGGAGCAGCAAGGCCCGCGCCTGCACATCCCCCAGCGGCGCCACGTCGATGGACACGCCGCCCGGGATGGTGCCCGCCGAGACCACCTGCACGCCGGGCACCACGGCCGCCACCGCCTCGACCAAGGGCGGCAACGCGTCCAGCACGCCCTCCGGATGGTCCAACACCAGCAACCGCACGCCGGCCGCGCCCAGCACCCGCGCCGCCGCCGCCGGGCCCTCATGCTCCGGCACGGCCACGCCCAGCGCGAGGCCCAGGCGGAGCGCGAGATCCGCCCAGCCCCGCGCCCCCGTGAGATCCGCCTCCAGCACCGGCCCCGGATGAAGGCCGGCGACGAGGCGCAACAGGTGGCTCACCCCCCCACCCGGCGGCCCGCGCACCACGACCCGGTGGGGCGCCACACGCAGCGCCGCGAGCACAGGGCCCGGGTCCGGGTCGGTCGGAAGCGGCTGCTCGTCGGTGGGCTCAGCCGCCGCCGCCCCATCCCCGACCACCGACGGCACGAGCTGCGCCGGCGCGCTGGCGGCCCCCCGCGAAAACACCGTCCACCCAAACTCCCGCGCGCCGACCAGCACGGCCCGCCCCTCCGCCACCCGCAGGTGCTGGGGCGACGCCGGATCCCGCTCCACGACGTCCACCAGGCGGGCGACCAGCGTGCCGAGGTCCGCCCCGTCGACGCGCTTCACGAGCGGCAGGCCGCGCTCCCCGGCCTCCCACAGCGCCAAGATCGCCGCCGCCTCCCGCGCCGACAGCACGTGCGACTCCCCCGCCCGCCGCACGGTGCGCGCGGCGAGGTCCACCCGGGCTCCGGACATGAGCAGGACGGTCAGGGCAGCCTCCTGCCGCGCGTCCTACGACGGAGCGACCGCCCGCGCAAATGCCCGCCGCCGGGATAAGCGCCCCGGCAGGAGGTGAGCGTGCGCCACTGGCTCATGAAGTCCGAGCCCGACGTCTATTCCATCGACGACCTGGCCCGAGACGGCAAGACCGGCTGGGAGGGCGTGCGCAACGCCCAGGCCCGCAACTCCATGCGCGACGACATGCGCGTCGGAGACCTCGTTCTCTTCTACCACAGCAACGCCGAGCCCCCCGGCGTCGCCGGCGTGGCCGTGGTGAGCCGCCCCGCCCACCCGGACCCATCCCAGTTCGACCCCTCCTCCCCCTACCACGACCCGAAGTCCCGCCCCGCCGCGCCCACCTGGCTCCAGGTCGAGCTGTCCTTCGTGGCCCGCTTCCCGCGCTTCGTGCCCCTCGCCACCCTGCGGGACGACCCGGCCCTGGCCGGCATCCCCGTCGCCCGCAAGGGCCAACGCCTCAGCGTCATGCCCATCGACCCCGCCCACTTCGCCCACGTCTGCGCCACCGGCGGCTGGGCTCCCGCCGGCGGAGCGGCCCACGGCTGACGCGCCGGCTCCCGGGCCGCACCCCCCGCGGGCGTCGCCCGACCGCTCGCTGCGGCTCTCCTCATGGGGCAGGGGAAACCAAGGTTTCCCCCGCAACGCCCCCTTCCTCTCCGCCCGCCGGGCGCGCCTCCCGCGCCGGGAGCGGCGGCGGCGCCGCGCCACGCGCGGC